>CAYYAT010000162.1:0-4766 GCA_964469595.1 uncultured Thermomonas sp. | reverse complement strand
CGCGCCGCGCCGCGCTGGCGTCGGCCACCAGCACCGGCGGATCGCCGGCCCGGCGCGCGCCGACCTGCACCGGAATCGGGTGCCCGGTGACGCGCCGCGCCGCCGCGATGACCTCGCGCACCGAATAGCCATTGCCGTTGCCGAGGTTGTAGCGCGCGCTCTCGCCGCCCGCCAGCAGCTGCCGCAGCGCCAGCAGGTGCGCCTGGCACAGATCCTCGACGTGGATGTAATCGCGGATGCAGGTGCCGTCGGCAGTGGGGTAATCCTCGCCATACACGGTGATGTGCGCGCGCCGGCTGGAGGCCACCTGCAGCACCAGCGGAATCAGGTGCGTCTCCGGCTCGTGGCACTCGCCCAGCGCGCCCTCGGGATCGGCGCCGGCGGCATTGAAGTAGCGCAGGCAGACCGACTTCAGGCCATAGGCGCGATCGTAGTCTTCCAGCATCTGCTCGACGAACCACTTGCTGCGGCCGTAAGGATTGATCGGCGCCTTCGGATGCGCCTCGTCGATCGGCACGTACTGCGGGTCGCCGAAGATCGCGGCGGTGGAGGAGAAGATGAAGCGGTCGATGCCATGCGCGCGCATCCCGTCCAGCAGCACCTGGGTCGCGCCGACGTTGTTGCGGTAGTACTTGCCGGGATCGGCCACCGACTCGCCGACCTGGATGAAGCTGGCGAAGTGCATCACCGCCGCCGGGCGCAGTGCGCGCAGCACCTGCTCCACGAACGCGGCATCGCCGATGTCGCCGACGTGCAGCGCGGCGCCGCGCACCGCCTCGCGCCGGCCGGAGGAAAGATCGTCGGCCACTGCCACCGTGAAGCCCGCGCGCACAAGCTGCTGGACCATGTGCGAACCGATGTAGCCGGCGCCGCCGACGACGAGGATGGATTCGGGCATCGCGGGCTCCTTGCGCGAATGGATCGACGCGATTGTCGCCCAGGCCGCAGCCCGGGCGCAGTATCTTTTCCGCATGAACTTCCTGCACGAACTGCGCGCGGCGCGCGCCCTGCGGCTGCCGCTGCTGGCCTGGTTCGCGGTCGCGCTGCCTTCGGTCTTCCTGCACGGCCCGATCCCGCTGTATTCCACCCGCACCCTGGCGGTGGCCTGGGAAATGTGGACGCGCGGCAGCTACCTGGTGCCGCTGTTCAACGGTGCGCCGTACTCGCACAAGACCCCGCTGCTGCCGTGGCTGATCCATGCCGGCTGGGCAGTGGGCGGGGTGAGCGACGTCTGGCCACGCCTGCTGATGGTGCTGCTGGCCGGGCTGGTGATCGCGCAGAGCGGGCTGCTGGCACAGCGCTTGCTGCCGCAGCGTCCACGCATCACGGCCTTCACCGCCTGGGGGATGACGGGGCTGTGGTACTTCGTGCTGTTCTCCTGGCAGGTGATGTACGAGCTGGCGCTGGCCGCGGCCGTGCTCGGCGGGCTGCTGGCGCTGTGCCGCCGACAGGGCGATGGCTGGCGCCCGAACTGGAGCGGCCTGGCGCTGGCGGTGGGGCTCGGCCTGCTCGCCAAGGGACCGGTGGTGCTGCTGCATCTGGGCGTGCCGCTGCTCACCGCGCGCCTGTGGCATCCGGCGGCGCGCGCCGACGGCCGCCGCTTCGCACGCAACGCCGCGCTCGCGGTGCTCGGCGGCATCGGGCTGTTCACGTTGTGGCTGGTGCCGGCGCTGCTGCTGGGCGATCCCGAGTATCGGCACGCGCTGCTGGTGACCCAGACGGCCGGACGCATCCAGCACAGCTTCGATCACGCCGAGCCATGGTGGTGGTATCTCCCGGTGCTGCTGGTGCTGCTGGCGCCGTGGTGGTGGCAGGCCTGGTGGTGGCGGCAGGTGCCGGCCCTGTGGCGCGATCCGACGCTGCGCCTGCCGTGGGCCTGGCTGCTCGGCGTGCTGCTGCTGTTCAGCCTGATCAGCGGCAAGCAGGCCTATTACCTGCTGCCGGATTTCCCGGCCTTCGCGCTGCTGCTGGCGGCCGCCGCCGAACGTCAGCCACGCCTGGGCTGGATGCCGGGCCTGCTGCTGGTGGTGCTGGGCGCGCTGTTGGTCGCGGCGCCCTTCGGCTGGCCGCCGCTGCCGGCGGAGGTGCAGCGCAGCGCGCCGCTGGGCGGCATCGCGCTGCTGGCGCTCGGGCTGGGCCTGTGGCGCTGGCGCAGCCTGCCGGCACACGCCGCCGGGCTGTTGCTGGCGGTCGCGGCGATCCACGCGGCTGCGACGCCCCTGCTGCGCGCGCAGTACGATCTTGGCCCGACCGCGCGCGTGCTGGCCGACGCCGCCGCGCAGGGCCGCCCGCTGGGCTACGTGGGCGTCTATCAGCTGCAGTTCCATTTCGCTGGCCGCCTGCGAACGCCGGTTGCGGCGCTGGACGAGGCCGACGCCCGGCAGTGGGCGCGCCGGAATCCGCAGGGGCTGCTGGTGGTCGAGGACGAACGGCCTGCGCAGTCCCCCGCGCCGCTGTTCCAGCAGCCGTGGCGGCAGCGCTGGGTGCAGGTGTGGCCGGCCGCGGCCTGGCTTCGCCTGCCGGCGCAGCAGCGCCCGCTTCCACCCTCGGCGCACCAGTTGCGCTATCAGCCGCGCTGACGGCGGCCATCGTCAATACAGGTCGCGGTAGGGGTTGTCCTCACCGCTGCCGGGCGGGCGCAGGGTGTAGCGCTTGTAGGTCCACTGGTACTGGGTGAAGTCCTGCCCGATCGCCGCCTCCAGCGCAGCGTTCAGCGCCGCCACGGCGCGCGCCGGGTCCGCATCCGCCACCTCCGCCGGCGCCGGGACGATATGCAGGGCGAACCGCGGCGCGCCCTTGCCCGGCAGGCGCCGGCACCAGGCCAGCAGCACCTGCGCCCCGCTGCGGTGGGCCAGGCGCCCGAGCAGGGTCATGGTCAGCGCCGGCTTGCCGAAGAACGGCGCGAACTCGCCTTCCCCGGCCTTGGGCTGCTGGTCGGGCAGGATTCCGACCACGCCGCCCTTCTGCAGGCGCTTGAGCAGGGTGCGCACGCCCGCCGCTTCGGCGCGGACCTGCTCCACCTGGCCGCCGGCGCGCGCGCGCACCCGGCGCAGGAAGGCTTCGCCCACGGCCGATTCCGGCGGGCGATACAGGATCGCCAGCGGAGTCTTGTGCGCCAGCCACTGGTTCAGCAGCTCCCAGTTGCCCAGGTGCGGGGCGGCCACGATCAGCCCGCGTCCGCTGCGCAGGGCGGCATCGAACAGCGCCTCGCCGTGGACTTCGACGATATCGGCCAGGTTGCGCGCGGGCGGGCGGGTCCACAGGCGGAGCGTCTCCATGGCCTGGCGGAAGGTGGTCCGCAGAATCCGTCCAACCATGATTTCGCGATTTTTAGCGTCAAGATCGACGCGGATCAGCTCCATGTTCCGCCGCGCCACCCGTGCCTCGCGGGCGTCCACGCGCTGCCACAGCCAGGCCAGGGCGGCGGCCAGCGCGCGCAGCAGCGGCCACGGCAGGCGCGCCACGCCCCAGGCGCAGGCATACAGGACGGCGGCGGCCAGTTCGGTCATCGCCCGCATTGTAGGCAGGCCACCCTACAATCCGCGCATGCTTGCCCTGATCCAGCGCGTGACCCAGGCCCAGGTGACCGTCGAGGAGACGGTGGTCGGGGCGATCGGCCCCGGGCTGCTGGCGCTGGTGGGGATCGAACCCGGCGATGGCGAACCGCAGACGCGCCGGCTGGCGCAGCGACTGCTGGGCTACCGCGTCTTCGAGGATGCGGATGGCCGGATGAACCGCTCGCTGGCCGACACCGGCGGCGGCCTGCTGCTGGTCAGCCAGTTCACCCTCGCCGCCGACACCCGCAGCGGCATGCGCCCCAGCTTCACCAGCGCGGCGCCGCCGGAGCAGGCCCGCCGCGAATTCGAACGCCTGGTGACGCTCTGCCGCGAACTGCACCCGGCGGGGGTGGAAACCGGCCGCTTCGGTGCCCATATGGTGGTCAGCCTGGTCAACGACGGCCCCGTGACCTTCCTGCTGCGGCCATGATCAGGCCCGCGCGGGCGGATGTTCCGCCTGCGCGGTATAATGCTGGGTTCTTTCCTGCGTACCGCGCAGATCTTCCACAGGGTACCGCTTCCATGGCCAACGACCGCCAGACCGCCCCCCAGTCCGACATCAAGTCCCTGATCAGCAAGGGCCTCGAGCAGGGCTACCTGACCTATACCGAGGTCAACGACCACCTGTCCGACGACATGGTCGATCCGGAGCAGCTGGAAGACATCATCGGCATGATCAACGGCATGGGCATCGAGGTCCACGAAGTGGCGCCCGATGTCGAGACCCTGCTGCTGGCCGGCCAGCAGGCCGGCGGCCGCGAGGTGGACGAGACCGCCGCCGAGGAAGCCGCCGCCGCGCTGACTTCGCTGGACACCGAAGGCGGCCGCACCACCGACCCGGTGCGCATGTACATGCGCGAGATGGGCACGGTGGACCTGCTCACCCGCGAGGGCGAGATCGCGATCGCCAAGCGCATCGAGGAAGGCCTGGCGCAGATGAACGCCGCGCTGGCCAGCTTCCCGCCCACGATCCGCCAGTTGCTGGAGGACTACGAGCTGCACAAGGCCGGCAAGAAGCGCCTGGCCGAGATCGTGGTCGGCTTCAACGACGAGGAGCCGGAGCTGGAGGAACTGCCGGTGGCGGAGATCGACGAATCCGCGGCCGCTGATGCCGAAGACGACGAGGACGCCGACGACACCGGTGGCGAGGCCGACGAACCGGCACCGACCGGGCCGGACCCGGCCGAGGTGGCGGTGCGCATGGAGGCC
>CAYYAT010000161.1:0-4781 GCA_964469595.1 uncultured Thermomonas sp. | reverse complement strand
TTCTCGCCCACGTAGGACGAAATCATCTTGCGGATCTGGCGAGTGGCCAGCAGCTGGCCGAGGCCGAAGCCGTCCACGCCCGCGTTGTTGGAGATCACGGTGAGGTCCTTCACCCCGGAATCGCGCAGCGCCGCGATCAGCGCCTCCGGGATGCCGCACAGGCCGAAGCCGCCGACGGCGAGGGTTTGGCCATCCGCCACCAGCCCGGCGAGGGCGGCGGCGGCACTGTCGTACAGCTTGCTCTTGGCGGACGCCACGGGCGGATCTCCGACTGCCGGTTAGAGCCGCCATTCTAGCGTTTCGTGCGACAACGCCCAGCGTACTTTCGGGCAAGCGCCCGCCCCGGCCGCCGCCGCGGGCAGTGCCGGCGCCCGTCCGCTAAAATACGCAGTCCGGCCGCCAGGGCCGCCCTCCGTTCCCCCAAGGACAACCGCACGATGAAGATCCTCGTCGGCTACAAGCGCGTGGTGGACTACAACGTCCGCATCCAGGTCAAGCCGGATGGCTCCGGCGTGGTCACCGACGGCGTCAAGCTGTCGCCCAACCCGTTCGACGACATCGCGCTGGAAGAAGCGCTGCGCCTGCGCGACAAGGGCATCGCCACCGAGGTGGTGGTCGCCACCATCGCGCCGGCCGACGCCCAGGCGCACCTGCGCAACGGCCTGGCCATGGGCGCCAACCGCGCCATCCACGTGGTGGCCGATGCCGCCATCCAGCCGCTGACCGCCGCCCGCACCCTGCTCAAGCTGGTCGAGAAGGAACAGCCCGACCTGGTGATCCTGGGCAAGCAGGCGATCGACGACGACGCCAGCCAGACCGGGCAGATGCTGGCTACGCTGTGGGGCCGCCCGCAGGCGACCTTCGCCTCCAAGCTCGACATCGCCGACGGCAAGGCCACCGTGGTGCGCGAGGTGGACGCTGGCCTGGAGGCGCTCGAGGTGGAGCTGCCGGCGGTGGTCACCACCGACCTGCGCCTAAACGAGCCGCGCTTCATCAAGCTGCCGGACATCATGAAGGCCAAGAGCAAGCCGCTGGAGACGCTGGCGCTGGCCGACCTCGGCGTGGATGCCCACGATTCGTTCAAGACCATCCACTACGCCCCGCCCGCCCAGCGCAGCCGCGGCGTGATGGTGAAGGATGCGGCCGAACTGGTGGCCGCGCTCAAGCAGAAGGGGTTGCTGTGATGGCCAAGGTTCTCATCGTCGCCGAACACCTGGACGGCAAGCTCAACCCCGCCACCGCCAAGTGCGTGAGCGCCGCGCAGGCGCTGAAGCCCGAGGCGATCGACGTCGTCGTGCTGGCCGCCGATCCCGCCGGCGTGGCCGCCGAGGCCGCGCAGATCGCCGGCGTGGCCAAGGTGCTGACCGTCGCCAACCCCGCCAACGCACATCCCATCGCGCAGGTGCTGGCGCCACAGGTGGCCGCGCTCGCCAGTGGCTACACCCATGTGTTCGGCCCGTCCACCACCTTCGGCAAGGATCTGATGCCCTGCGTGGCCGCGCTGCTGGGCGTGAACCAGGTCTCCGACCTCATGGCGGTGGAAGGCGGCCACACCTTCAAGCGCCCGATCTACGCCGGCAACGCCATCGTCACCGTCGAGACGCCGGCCGATCAGATCGTGGTCGCCACCGTGCGCACCGCCTCGTGGCCGGAAGCCGCGCGCGGCGGCAGCGCGCCGGTGGAAGCGGCGAACGTGGGCGTGGCGCTGCCCAGCCACACCCGCTTCGTCGGCCTGGCGGCCGGCAAGTCCGACCGCCCCGATCTGCAGTCGGCCCGCCGCGTGGTCTCCGGCGGCCGTGGCGTCGGCAGCGAGGAGAACTTCAAGGTCATCTACGCCCTGGCCGACAAGCTGGGCGCCGCGGTCGGCGCCTCGCGCGCCGCGGTGGACGCCGGCTACGTGCCGAACGAACTGCAGGTGGGCCAGACCGGCAAGATCATCGCACCAGAGCTGTATATCGCCGTGGGCATCAGCGGCGCCATCCAGCACCTCACCGGGATCAAGGACGCCGGCACCATCGTCGCCATCAACAAGGACGCCGACGCGCCGATCTTCGAGATCGCTGACATCGGCCTGGTCGGCGACCTGTTCCAGGTGCTGCCGGAACTGGAGAAGGCGCTGGGGTGATCCCCTGCCGCCCGCATCCTTCGCCCGGATACGCCAAGGCCCGCCGCAATGCGGGCCTCGGCCTGCTTGATGAATCCGATGATCTGTTCCGTGGTGAATCGACTCTTGCGCATGTCCGTCCTCTCTGGTTGACGGACTCTACCTAGCTTCGAGTGGTACGGCTCAGTGGGGGCAGGTCAGTGTCATGAGCGATCTGCTAACTGGTCGCTCAAGCGGACAGATCAATCGCTTCGCGATTGGTGCTGCCGCTTAGCGCAGGCGTTAGGTCTTTGCATCAGGCACTTGCGCACGCCAGAGTGCTACTGTAGTGTCACTTCATGCGTACCGAACTCGTCACAACCCTCAAGCGTCAGGCTACCGAGCTCCTCTCTGACATCGAGCGGGACAAGGAGCCAATTCTCATTACTCAGCATGGCCTCCCGAGTGCCTATCTGCTGGACGTAGAGACCTATCAGCTCATGCAGCAGCGCATGGCCATCCTTGAAGGCATTGCCCGTGGAGAACAGGCAATCGCTGAGGGGCGCACAGCCACGCATGTACAAGCCAAGAAGCGCCTCGCCAGATGGCTGAAATAGTTTGGTCAGAGCCTGCACTGGCCGATCTGGATGCCATTGCTGACTACATTGCCTTGGAGAATCCTGTCGCAGCGGCAGAGCTTGTAAAGCGTGTCTTCGGCCACGTTGAGCAGCTTGTTGAGCACCCTGACAGCGGTAGTCGCCCCCAAGAACTCGGGCGATCCCGTTATCGCCAGATAGTGGAGCCACCCTGCCGTGTTTTTTATCGCCATGACGGACACAAGGTCTTTATTTTGCATGTCATGCGTTCAGAGCGGCTCTTACGCAAGGGACGCCTCACCTCACGTTCCAGGCAAGCAAAGACCTAACAATTGGTCCAAGCCCCTTGGAAATACGGACGGAAAGAATCTAGCACCCAACACATTGCGCAGGCAATCCGCGCGATCACTCCATCAGCATCAGCCGCTACCTCCATATTCCCCCCTCGCCCGCGGCCGCGGGCTGGTGGCGAGGGCAAAGGCTTCGCCGTCGAGGCTGAGGTTGGGGTTGTAGGCGGGGTCGTCGTCGAGCAGCGCGCCCCAGCGCGCGCGCATGAAATCGGCCTCGCGCTGCAGGCGGGTGCGCTTGTGTGGATCGGTATCCGGGCCGCGGGTAGCGGATTCGGCGTGCACCAGCCGCGCGTGCGGAGTCCATACGTTGCGATAGCCGGCGGCGCGCAGGCGCAGGCACAGGTCCACGTCGTTGAACGCCACCGGCAGCGCCTCGTCCAGCCCGCCCACGGCATCGAACGCCTCGCGTCGTAGGACCAGGCAAGCACCGGTGACGGCCGAAAGTTCCTGCGCCAGACGCAGGCGCCCCATCTGGCCATCGCCGTCCGCTGGATGTCCGCACCACGGATGCGCGGCGACGCCCCCGATGCCCAGCAGTACGCCTGCATGCTGGATGCGTCCGTCCGGGTACAGCAGCAGCGCACCGACCGCGCCGACCCCGGGCCGCAGCGCCTCGGCCACCATCTCACGCAGCCAGCCGGGTTCGATCACCGCGATGTCGTTGTTGACCAGGCCGAGCACGCGGCCCGTGGCCTGGCGCGCGGCGAAGTTGTTGATCTCCGAATAGTTGAAGGGCGCATCGAAGCGCAGCACGCGCACCCGTGCATCGCGCGCGATCGCCGCCAGGTAGTCGTGGGTCTGCGCCTCCACCGAGCCGTTGTCCACCACCAGCACTTCCAGCGCCGGGTAATCGGTGGCGTGCAGCAGGCCCTCCACGCAGGGGCGCAGCAGGTCCACGCGGTCGCGGGTGGGCACGATCAGCGACACCCGCGGCGGCGGCGACGGCAGCGCGCGGCGGACGCGCAGGCGTCCGGGCGCGAGGATTTCCACCTCTGCCGTCTGTCCGCTGCGCTGCAGATGCGCCTGCACCGCGCGCTGCGCGGCCGCGGTGGCGTAGTCCTTCGCCGCCGGATCGGCCGCGCTGGAGCCGGGATGCATGCGCCAGTGGTAGAGCACCTGCGGCACGTGCCCGATCTCGTCGGGCTGCAAACGCTCCACGCAGCGCAGCGCGAGGTCCCAGTCCTGGCTGCCCTCCATCCCGGGCGCGAAGCCGCCGATTTCGCGCAGCAGGTCGGCGCGGTACATCGCCAGATGGCCGATGCAGTTCTGCCCGAGCAGCAGGGTGTGGTTGAAGTCGGGCTTGAAATAGGGGTCGCAGCGGCGGCCGTCGGCGTCGAGCTTGTCTTCGTCCGAATACAGCATCTTCCAGCGCGGGTGCGCCTGCACGGATGCGACCATCTCCAGCAGCGCGTGCGGCGCCAGCAGATCGTCGTGATCCAGCAGCGCCACCCACTCGCCGCTTGCCTGCGCCAGCGCGTCGTTGCTGGCGGCGGCGATGTGGCCGTTGCGGGCGCGGAACACGGCACGGATGCGGCCATCGCGCCGGCAGTAGTCCTCGATCAGCGCGCGCACCTGCGGCGAAGGCGAGGCATCGTCGGCGATGCACAGCTCCCAGTCCGGATAGGCCTGCGCCAGCACGCTGTCGAGGCAGGCGCGCAGCCATTCCAGCGGCGGATCGTACACCGGCAGCAGGATCGACACCCGCGGTCTTGCCGGCAGCGCCGCGAGCCTGCGCGCGCGCGCCGCAGGTCG
>CAYYAT010000160.1:0-4828 GCA_964469595.1 uncultured Thermomonas sp. | reverse complement strand
CGATTGCTGACTCGGCGGGGCGGCCGCCCAGCGCGGCATCGGCCGCCTGCCGGAGCAGGGCTTCCGCCGGCACCCGTTCGCGCCCCAGGGGTTTGCGCCGCGCCGCCGACAGCATCGCCTCCAGCAGCCGGCGCATATCCGCCGCGCCGCGCGCCAGCCGCGCCAGCCGCGCCTGCTGCGCGGGCGAGGTGGCCGGATCGTCCTGCAGCACGTCCAGCGCGCCGCGCAGCACCGCCAGCGGGGTGCGCAGCTCGTGGCTGGCGTCGGCCAGGAACGCCTGCTCGCGCGCATCCGCCTCCACCAGCCGCGCCTGGTAGCGGTCGATCGCCTCCGCCAGCCGGCCCAGGGCATCGTGGCTCAAGGCATCGGCCAGGCGGGTCGGCTGCGGCTGCACCGGCAGCGCGTCCACCGCGCGCGCCAGCGCCTGCAGCGGGCGCAGGGCGATCCCGGAGAGCACCCAGCCCAGCCAGCCCGACAGCAGCGCGCCGAGGCCGATGATCAGCCCCATCAGCAGGCGCAGGTGGCGCTCCATCGCCTCGATGTCGCCGAGGTCGATCACGAACACCAGGCGCCCGGCCGCGGTGTCGAACACGCCGACATGGATGTCGGAATCCACCGGATCCTCGTGCACGCCCAGCGGGTATCCGGCGTAGGCACGCGGCAGCGCCGGATCCTGCACGCGATAGCCGCGCAGGCGCTGGGTCTGCGGCAGCTGCACCGATTGCCCCTGCGCCAGCCGGCGGCCGTAGTCTTCGGCCTGGCCGCGCAGGATCTCGCGCGAGACGATGTATTCGTCATCGTAGGCCGCACGCATCAGCACCAGCGCCGCCAGTCCCGACAGCAGCAACCCCAGCAGCGTAGCCAGCAGCGCGAAGCGCCAGCGCAGCGGCAGGCGCGACTTCATTCCGGCGCCGCCAGGCGATAGCCAACCCCGCGCACCGCGTGCAGCAGCGGCCGTGCGAAGGGCTTGTCGATCGCATTGCGCAGTTCGTACACCTGGGTCTGCAGCGCGGCCACGTCGGCGCCACCGCGCCAGGCGCTCTCGATCAGCGCGGCGTGGCTGACGATGCGCGGCGCCTCGCGCAGCAGCGCCTGCAGCAGCGCGCCCTGCAGCCGGGTCAGCGGGATCCGCCGGCCCTCGCGCTGCGCGGTCAGGCTGCGCGGGTCGTAGGACAGCCCGGCGAACGCCGGCAGGGCCTCCGGCAGCGGCTGCGTGCGCCGGCGCAGGGCGCGGATGCGCGCCTCCAGTTCGGGCATCGCGAACGGCTTCACCAGGTAGTCGTCGGCGCCTTCGGCGAAGCCGCGCAGCTTGTCGTCGAGGGTGTCGCGCGCGGTCAGCATCAGCACCGGCACCCCGTGCCCGGCCTCGCGCAGGCGCCGGCACAGGGCCAGCCCGTCCAGCCGCGGCAGCCCGAGGTCGAGCACGATCACGTCGGCTTCGCCGCGCAGCGCACGCGCCAGCCCGGACGCGCCGTCGGCGCAGTGGTCCATCGCGTAGCCGCGCCGCTCCAGGAAATCCCAGATGCTGGCGGCGATGTCGTGCTGGTCCTCGATCAGCAGGATGCGCACGGCAGGCGCACGGGAATCGGGCATGGATGGCGGGGCCTGGAACACGCGCGCAAGCTTACTGCGCCCGTGCGGCGATGTCCGACGATGACTTCCAGCGCTGGCAGGCCCGGGCAGGCAGGTGCATCCTGCGGGCGTCTCTGCTTCGGGCTCCCGATCATGCGCCGCCTGCTCGCCCTCCTGCTGTCCTGCTGCCTGCCGCTGGTGCAGGCCGCCCGCCCCGCCCCGGCCGAGGTTGCGGTGCTGGTCTCCCTGCATCAGATGCACGCGCAGGTCCCGGCGTATCCACAGGCCGCGCTGGCACAGGCGATCGAACGCCTGGCGCCGGACGCGCTCTGCATCGAGGTGCGGCCCGACCACTACGCCACGCGCGCGCCGGAGCCCAACAAGGTGGAATATCCGGGCGTGGTGTATCCGCTGATCGACGCCCACCACTACCGGGTATACCCGATGGAACCGGCCTCGCCGCGCTACGAGGCCATCCTGCAGCCGTACCTGGCCGCCAACCGCGCCTTCGCGGAGGGCCAGCCGCAGGCCGCCGCCGCGTTCTCGGCCCACGGCGAGGCGCTGTACGCGGCGCTGCGCGCCTACTGGACCAGCCCGGCGTGGGTCAATGACGCGGTCACCGATGCGCAGATGCGCGCCAAGCACGCGCTGCAGGCCGGACTGGTGGGCCCCGGCGAGGCCGCCGGCTGGGAGGCATGGAACGGCGAATTCCTCGCCACCGTCGCGCGCGCCGCGCGCGAGAACCCGGGCAAGCGGATCGTGGTGGTGGTCGGCGCGGAGCACGGCTACTGGCTGCGCGCGGCATTGGCGAAGACGCCCGGCGTGCGCCTGCTGGACACCGCCGCGCTGCTGGCGGCGCCCGCCGGCTGAAGGCCGCGCCGGCATAATGGCGTGGCCCCGATCGCAGGAACCGCGCATGCTGCTGGACACCGTCGAACACGAAACCGCGCCCGATCCGCAGTGGAGCGTGCTGTGGCTGCACGGGCTGGGCGCCGACGGCCACGACTTCGCGCCGATCGTGCCGGAGCTGGTGCGCGCGACCTGGCCACCGCTGCGCTTCGTGTTCCCGCACGCGCCGCTGCGCGCGGTGACGATCAACGGCGGCATGCGCATGCGCGCCTGGTACGACATCCGCGACCTCGACCTCGCCCAGCGCGCCGATCTCGACGGGGTGGAGGCCTCGATCACGCAGGTGGAGGCGCTGATCGCACGCGAAGCGGCGCGCGGGATCCCGTCGCAGCGCCTGCTGCTGGCCGGGTTCTCGCAGGGCGGCGCGGTCACCCTGGCGGCCGGGCTGGCGCGGCAGGTGCCCCTGGCGGGCTTGATCGCGCTGTCCACCTACCTGCCGATGCCGGCGCAGACCGCGCGCGAACGCCTGCAGCCGCAGGCGGCCACGCAGCCGGTGTTCATGGCGCACGGGACGTTCGACCCGGTGGTGCCGCTGGCGGCCGGGGAACAGGCCGCGCAGACGCTGCGGAGCTTCGGCTGCATGGTCGACTTCCACCGCTACCCGATGCAGCACGCGGTGTGCGCGGAGGAGATCGCCGACCTCGGCGACTGGATGACGGCGCGGCTGGGCGCGGCCTGAGGCGGCCATCCCGGGGGCGCGGGATGACGCGCGCGCCGCGCGGCGGCTACCATCGCAGTCAAGGCGGGAACCGGCTTCGGAGGGAGGGCGGATGGCCACGCGACCGCTGCAGGTGTTGATCGTCGATGACGAGCCACTGGCGCGCACCCGCTTGCGTGCGCTGCTGGACGCCCAGCCCGGGGTGCAGGTGGCCGGCGAGGCGGGCGATGGGCAGGCCGCGCTGGAGGCCTGCCAGCGCCTGCATCCCGATCTGGTGCTGCTGGACATCGCGATGCCCGGGCTGGACGGCATCCAGGCCGCGCACCGGCTGGCGGCGTGCTCCCCGGCGCCGGCGGTGGTGTTCTGCACCGCGTTCGATGCGCATGCGCTGTCCGCGTTCGAGGCGCAGGCGCTGGATTACCTGGTGAAGCCGGTGCGCGCCGAGCGCCTGGCGCAGGCGCTGGACAAGGCGCGCACCTTCCTCGCCGGGCGCGATGACGGTGGTGCCGGCGCGCCCGGGCGCGATCACCTGTGCGCGCGCCTGCGCGGCAGCCTGCGGCGGATCCCGGTGGAGGACATCCGCTACCTGCAGGCCGACGAGAAATACGTGGTGGTGCACCACGCGCGCGGCGAGGACCTGATCGAGGAACCGCTGAAGGCGCTGGAAACCGAGTTCGCCGGGCGCTTCGTGCGCATCCACCGCAACTGCCTGGTGGCGCGCGCGCAGCTGGTGGAACTGCGGCGCACCGCGGACGGCCACGTGCAGGCGGTACTGCGCGACGTGGCGCAGCCGCTGGAGGTCAGCCGCCGCTGCCTGCCGCCGCTGCGCGAGGCGCTGCGGCTTGCCTGAGCGGCAGCGGCCGCGGAACGGCGATAATCCGCGCATGACCCGCCTGCGCATCGCCACCCGCAAGAGCCCGCTCGCCCTGTGGCAGACCGAGCACGTCGCCGCCCGCCTGCAGCAGGCGCACCCCGGCCTTGCGGTCGAGCTGGTGCCGCTGAGCACCCGCGGCGACGAGATCCTCGACCGCTCGCTGGCGGCGATCGGCGGCAAGGGCCTGTTCCTGAAGGAACTGGAGCTGGCGATGCAGCGCCTTGATGCCGACTGCGCCGTGCATTCGCTCAAGGACGTGCCGATGGAGCTGCCACCGGGCTTCGCGCTGGGCGCGATCCTGCCCCGCCACGACCCGGCCGATGCTTTCGTCAGCCCGCGCTTCGCGGACCTGGCGGCATTGCCGGCGGGCGCGCGGGTCGGCACCTCCTCGCTGCGCCGGCAGGCGCAGCTGCGCGCGCTGCGCCCCGACCTCGAACTGCGCGATCTGCGCGGCAACGTCAACACCCGCCTGGCCAAGCTCGACGCCGGCGACTACGACGCGATCGTGCTGGCCTGCGCCGGGCTGGAGCGTCTCGGGCTGGGCATGCGCGTGCGCTCCCGGCTGAGCGCGCCGGACTGGCTGCCGGCGCCGGCGCAGGGCGCGATCGCGATCGAATGCCGCGCCGACGATCCCGCCACCCTGGCGCTGTGCGCGGCGCTGGACGATCCCGCCACCCGCACCTGCGTGGAGGCCGAGCGCGCGATGAACCGCGCCCTGCACGGCAGCTGCCACGTGCCGGTGGCGGCGCTGGCCACCCTGGACGGCACGCGCCTGCGCCTGCAAGGGCTGGTCGGCAGCGCCGGCGATGGCCGCC
>CAYYAT010000159.1:0-4830 GCA_964469595.1 uncultured Thermomonas sp. | reverse complement strand
TCTGGTCGATCACCAGGTAGCCGCCGGACTTCAGCGGCACTTCCTTGTCCAGCGCACGCTGGATCTCGTCCTCCACCCCGTACATGTCGAAGATCGCGCGCGCGCCGGTGTAGTGTTCCACCTTGTCGGCCAGCGCCGGCATGTAGCGCGCGGCGAACTCGCGCAGGCGGTCGCAGGTCTCGCGCGAATCCACCCGGACGCGCTCCACGTCGCGCCGGATCAGGTCGCGCACCGCGCGCAGCGGCAGGCTCAGGTCCTCGTATACCCGGCTGCCGACCGCCGCGCTGGCGGACTTGCGCTCCACCAGCTCCCACACCCGTCCGAGATAGGCGATGTCCTCCGCCAGCGCCTCCGGCGACTGGCCCTCGGCGTTGGTACGCACGATATAGCCGTGGCCGGCGCCGCCGGCGGTGAGCTCGGCCATCAGCGCCTTCAGGCGCGCGCGCTCGGCCTCGTCCTCGATCCGCGCGGAGATGCCCACCACCTTCGAGCGCGGCAGCAGCACCAGGTAGCGCGAGGGAATGCTGACCTGGGTGGTCAGGCGCGCGCCCTTGCTGCCGATCGGGTCCTTCACCACCTGCACCACGATCTCGGCGCCATCGCGCAGCAGTTCGGTGACCGGCACCTGCACCTGCGGCGGCACCAGCGGCGGGGCGTCGCCATCGCCCGCGCCCAGCGGCGCGCCGCGGAAGATGTCGTTCGCGTGCAGGAAGGCGGCGCGCTCCAGGCCGATGTCCACGAACGCGGCCTGCATTCCAGGCATCACCCGCTGCACCTTGCCCTTGTAGATGTTGCCGACCACGCCGCGCTGGCTGCCGCGCTCGATATGCAGCTCCTGCAACATGCCGTTCTCGACCACCGCGACGCGGGTCTCGCGCGGAGTGACATTCACCAGCAGCTCTTCGCTCATGCCGGCAGCACCCCGGACTGGCGCAGCAGCGCGGCCGTTTCCCGCAGCGGCAGGCCCATGACCCCGGAATAACTGCCATCCAGCCGCGCCACGTGCATCTCGAAGCGGCCCTGGATGGCATACGCGCCGGCTTTCCCCTGCCACTCGCCGCTGGCGAGGTAGCGGGCGATGTCGGCCTCGGTCAGCGCATCCAGCGTGACCCGGGTCAGCGATGCCGCCTGCGCCTCGCGCCCGGCGCCGACCACCGCCACCGCGGTCAGCACCTCGTGGGTACGGCCGGACAGGACGCGCAGCATCTCCGCGGCGTCGGCGGCATCCGCCGGCTTACCGAATACGCGGCCATCGAGAATGACCTCGGTATCCGCGCCCAGCACCACCGCGGCGGGCGCGCCCAGCACCTTCAGCAGGCCGGCGCCGGCCTTCTCGCGCGCCACCCGGCGCACGTAGTCGAACGCGGGCTCGCCCGGCGCCTGGTGCTCGGGGACGTCGAGATCGAGGATGCCGAAGTCCAGCCCGAGGCGGGACAAGAGTTCGGCGCGGCGGGGCGAACGCGAGGCAAGATGCAGCATGCTCGAAGTCTAACCCGCGCCCAGCGGCCGGCCGCAGCCGCGCGCCCCCGGCCGGGCGGCGGCTCACCGCCCGTTCACCCCGGGCATGCGAAAGCTTTGCGCCTATCACCCCTGGAGCCCTCCATGACCCTGCGTCCGCTGCTGCTCGCCCTCGCCCTTGCTGCCGCCCTGCCCATGACCAGCCACGCCCAATCGCCGACCCCGCAGGCGCCGACGCCTGCCACCCAGCCCACCCTGCTGTCAGTCTCCGCCAGCGCCGAGGCCAGTCGCAGGCCGGACATCGCCACCCTCTCCACCGGCGTGGTGACCCAGGCCACCGACGCGAATGCCGCGATGCGCGACAACGCCCAGCGCATGGACCGGGTGATGGCGGCGCTGCGCGCGGCCGGGATCGCCGAGCGCGACATCCAGACCAGCGGCATCAACCTCAACCCGCAGTACAAGTACGTGGACGGCGCGCCGCCCGCGATCACCGGCTACCAGGCCAGCAACACCGTCAACGTGAAGGTGCGCGACCTGGCACGGCTGGGCAAGGTGCTGGACGCGCTGGTGGCGCAGGGCGCCAACCAGATCAACGGCCCCAGCTTCGGGATCGACAAGCCGGAAGAAGCGCTGCAGGAAGCCCGCATCGCCGCGGTGCGCAAGGCGCAGGCGATGGCGCGCACCTATGCCGACGCGCTCGGCCTGCGCGTGCTGCGGGTGGTCAGCCTGAGCGAAGGCGGGGCCGCGCCGCCGCGCCCGCTGCCGGTCATGCGCGTGGCCGCCGCGCCGATGGCAATGATGGAGAAGGACACCGCGGTGGCGACGGGCGAGAGCAGCGTCTCGGTCAGCGTGGAGATGGTGTTCGAACTGGGACACTGACGCCGCGCACCCCGCGCATCCCATCACGCCTGCTGCGTCCCGCCCACGACGCCCGCCACGCGCGGGCGTCGTCGTTTGCGCCGCCTGGGCCGCGGTCGCCGCCGGCCTGAATCGCGCCGCAACCGGCGGCACGCGCCCCATTGCCGGCACGCGCCCCGCCGTCGCAGCGTAGGGGCGTGCAGGCCGCCATGTGCCGCACGCGTCGTGGTTCCCCGTTCGCAGCCACCGAAGGAGATCGACCATGATCCATGCCCACCCCGCTTCCGCCCTGCCCGCCGCCCGCCCGCGCCTGGATGCCGCGCGCGTGCTGACCCTGAGCGCGACGCTGGTGCTCAACCTGCTGCTGTTCGGGCTGCTGATGGTGCCGATGACGCTGCCGCCGCCGCAGCTGCCCGCCGCGCAACCGCGCACGCCGCAGTTGCGCATCATCCCGCGCACGCCACCGGTGGTGGAGATCACAGCCCTGCCTCGGTCGGCAGCGCCACCGACGGCCACGCCCGTGCAGCCGCCATCGCGGGCAAGCACCCGCACCCAGGCCGTGTCCGACCCGGCACCGGTGATCCGTAGCGATGCCGGGCCGGTGCAGGCGGCGGACGATGGCGCAAGCGCGGACGCCGGCATCGCCCCCACCCCGGCCGTACAGCCGGTGCAGCTGGCCTATCTCAGCGCCCCCGCCCCGGCCTATCCGCGCGCCGCCCTGCAGCAGCGGCTGGCCGGCACCGTGCTGCTGCAGGTGCTGGTGGACGTGGATGGCCACCCGCTGGACGTGACGGTGGCGCGCAGCAGCGGCTACCGCATGCTGGACGAAGCCGCGCGCACGCAGGTGCTCAAGCGCTGGCGCTTCCAGCCGGCGCTGCAGGGCGGCCAGCCCGTGCAGGCGCTGGGGCTGGTCCCGGTGACGTTCACGCTGGGCGGTTGACCGCAGTGGGAATGCGGCGCCAGGGATGGCGCATCCCGCCGCGTGCCAGCCGCATCAAGCCGGATGCCAGCGCGGCGGCTCCGGCCAGTGGGCGTCCTGGTTGCCTTCCAGGATCCGGCGCAGGTCGCGCGGATCGATCTGCGGCGCCAGCGCGTGCAGCAGCGCCAGCGCGTATTCGCGCAGCACGCGGCCACGCGGCACCACCGCCCAGGTGACGCACTCCGGCAGTTCCAGCGGCGCCTGCAGCACCCGCAGGTCGGCATCCTCGCGCCCGGATACGGCCATCTCCGCCAGCAGGCCGGCCCCCATGCCGGTGCGCACGTAGGTCTTGATGAGGTTGGCATCGCGCGCGGTCATCACGATCTGCGGCACCACCCCGGCCTGCGCGAACGCACGCTGCAGCGAGGAATCGGGATGCTTGGAGGATTCATAGGAAATCAGCGGATACAGCGCCAGCTCGGCCAGCGTGGGCGCCCCTTCGCGTGCCGCCAGCGGATGCGTGGATGGCACCAGCAACACCCGCCGCCAGCGGTACAGCGGCACCACCACCCCGCTGGTGGCCGGCGCCGGGCCCGCGGTGCTGATCAACCCGAAGTCAGCCTCGTCCAGCTTCTCCAGCACTTCGGCATCGCCGGCCGCGAACAGGTCCACGCTCACTTGCGGATAGCGCCGCGCCAGCGCCGCGATCACCGGCGGCAGCACGTAGCGCGCCTGGGTATGGGTGGTGGCCAGCAGCAGCCGGCCGCGGTATTCGCCGCGCTCGTTGGCGGCATAGCTGCGGATGTTGGCAGCCTCGGCCAGGATCTTGCGCGCGCTCTCGATCACCCTGACCCCGGCCGGCGAGACGCCTTCCAGGCTGCGCCCCTTGCGCAGGAAAATCTGGAACCCCAGCTCGTCCTCCAGCTGCTTGAGCTGCTTGGACACCCCGGGCTGGGTGGCATGCACGCGCTCGGCCGCCTGGGTGATGTTGAACCCGGCATCGGCGATCGCCACCAGATAGCGCAGCTGGGTCAGGGTCATGGATGTCTTTTATATCCCTTCATCTTGATAATGCGATGATTATAGCCGCATCACCACCGCACCGGCTTCATTCCCGCCAAGCATAAGCAAACAGCGGCGGGCCATTTCCTGCGGTTGCCGGCCCAAGCCTAAGGTGATTCCCCACCCCGGCCTCCCGTCCGCGCCACCGCGCGGCCTCCCCGCCTCCGCGAGACCCCCCGCATGGCCCTGCACGACAGCATCCTCGACACCATCGGCCACACCCCCATCGTCAAGCTGCAGCGGCTGGCACCGGCGCACGCCAGCGTGTACGTGAAGGTGGAGTCGTTCAATCCGGGGGGGTCGGTCAAGGACCGCCTCGCGCTGGCCATCGTGCTCGACGCCGAACGCCGCGGCCTGCTCAAGCCCGGCGACACCATCATCGAGGCCACCTCCGGCAATACCGGCGTGGCGCTGGCGATGGTGGCCGCGGCGCGCGGCTACAGGTTCGTCGCGGTGATGAGCGAGACGTTCTCGGTCGAGCGCCGCAAGCTGATGCGCGCCTACGGCGCCAAGGTCATCCTCACCCCGGC
>CAYYAT010000158.1:0-4854 GCA_964469595.1 uncultured Thermomonas sp. | reverse complement strand
AGCGGCTTCTGCCGCAGCAGGTGCCGCTCCCCTGGCGCCTGCAGCAGCGCCAGTGCCCATTCCAGCGCGCTCCCCTTCGCGCCGTCCACCGGTCAGCCCTTGGTCAACCGCGGCTTGCCGCCATACGCGTAATACGATTCGTAGCGGTAGCCGTAGCCATAACCGTATCCGGCGGTGCGGGCGTCGTACTTGGTCAGCAGCCCGCCGATCACGCGCGCGCGCGCCGCCAGCAGGCGCTTGAGGGCCGACTGCGCGGCACTGATCTTGGTCTTGGCGCTGTTGACCACCAGCAACGTGCCGTCAACGGCATTGCTCAGGATTGGCGCATCCGCCAGTCCCAGCACCGGCGGGCCGTCCAGGATCACGTGGTCATAGCGCTCGCCGCCCACGGTCAGCAGCGAGATCAGCTTGGAACCAGACAGCAACTCGGCCGGGTTCGGCGGCAGCGGGCCGGCCAGGATCACCTGCAGGCGCTCGTCGCCGGTCTCCTGCACCGCCGCATTGAAGGCGCAGGCACCGGCCAGCAGGTTGCTGAGGCCGAATTCCGGGCGCAGCCCCAGGGTCTTGTGCAGCGAGGGGTTGCGCAGGTCGGCATCCACCAGCAGCACCCGCTTGCCGAGCTGGGTCAGGTTGCGCGCCAGCGCCAGCGCGGTGGTGGACTTGCCCTCGCCCGGGCCGCTGCTGGTGACCAGCAGGGTCTTCGGCACGCCGTGGTCGGTGGCGAACTGCAGCGCGGTGCGTACCGAGCGATAGGCTTCCGAGAACGACGACTGCGGGTTGGCCGCGACCTCCGCCACGTTCTCCTTCGGCCCGAGCTTGGGAATGACGCCCAGCACCGGCAGCTTCAGCTTCTGCTCGATGTCCTCCGGCGTCTTCAGGGTGTCGTCGAGGAACTCCAGCAGGAAGGCCAGCAGCACGCCGAGCACCCCACCCAGCAGCAGGCCAATCGCCAGGTTCATGGTCAGGCTGGGCTTGAACCGGCCGCCCGGCACCTCCGCGCGGTCGATGATGGAGATGTTGTTGGCGCGCACGTCGCCGGCCACGCCCACTTCCTTGTAGCGCTGGAGCAGGCCATCGTAGAGCTGGCGGTTGGTGTCCACCTCGCGCTTGAGGATGTTGTACTGGATGCTGCGACCGTCCACGTCCAGCGCCTGCGTGCGCAGCGCGGCGATCTGGCCGTTCAGCATCTGCTCCTGCCGCACCGCGGCGTCATATTCGGCCCGGACCGAGGCGCGGATGGCGTCGAGCTCCTTGGCGATCTGCCGGTCCAGTTCGTCGATCTGGCTCTTGAGCTGCAGCATGTCCGGATAGTCCGGCTTGAAGGTCTGCAGCTTCAGCTGGTACTGCGCCTGCAGCAGGCCCTTCTGCTGCTGCAGCGAGCGCACGTTGGAGTTGGCCAGCATGTCGGCCGGCATCGCGCCGCTGGCCGCCTGCTGCCAGCGCGCCTGGGCGCGGATGCGCTGGTCCTGCGCGGTGGCCAGCGCGGCATTGAGCTGGGTGAGGTTCTGCGCCGCCAGCGACTGCCCCTGGTCGCCGGTATTGACCAGGTTCTCCTTCTGCGCGAACTCCACCAGCTTGCGCTCGGAATCCTCCAGCTTGGCCTTGGTCAGCCGCAGCTGTTCCTCGAGGTAGGTCTTGGCATAGGAGGAAGCGCCGAAACGGCGTTCCAGGCCGGCCGCGATGTAGCCCTCGGCGATGGCATTGGCCGCGCGTGCGGAAAACTGCGGCGACGGGCTGTCGAAATTGATGCGCACCAGCCGCGAGTTGCGGATGGGCTCCACGCTCAGGCCGGCGCTGATGATGCCGGCGACTTCGCGCATCTGGCGCGCGGCATCCTGCCGCGGGTCGGCCGATGCCCGGCCGGACTGCGGCCTGGCCTGCGGATGCAGCAGCGCAAGCATACGGCCCAGCCAGCCACCATCCTCCAGCTTGTCCAGGGTGGCGCGATCCACGTCCAGTTCGTTGGCCACGCGCTCGGCCAGCGCGCGGCTCTGGATCAACTCGTACTGGGTCTGCAGGAACTCCGGATCCCAGCCGCCGCTGTCGCCGGGCTGGATGCCGTTCACCTGCACCACCTGGATGCCTTCCTTCTCCAGCTGCAGCACGGTGGTGGCGCGGTAGATCGGGGTCGCGGTGAGGGTCACCAGCAGCGCCAGCGCCACCACTGCGGCCAGCACGCCGATGATCAGGCGCCGCCGCTTGACCAGGACATGCCAGTACGCCAGCAGGTCGATCTCGTCGTCGTCGCGGCGCTGCTCGTCCTGCAACTCGAGGCTGAGCATCCCGCCAGGCGCACGCGGCTGTGCGAGCGCGCCGCCGTGCTGGGGATCGTGCCGGGCCGGCAACCGGCTGTCGTCGCCGGCCGGCCCTGCGGGCAGTCGTTCGTCGGTCATCGTCTATCGTCCTTGATCGATCAGAAGATCCAGCGGAACACGCCGATCGCGGGCGCGCTCTCGATGAAGTTGCGGAACGCGGACTTGCTGCCGGACTGCTCGACCACCACGATGTCGTCGCCGTACACCTGCGGGTCCTCGACGACGCCGCGGCGGACCTGGCGCAGGTCGAACACCGCCGCCATCCGCTTGCCGTTGACCTGGCGCATCAACACGATGCCGCCGAGATCGGCCACCTTGTTATCCAGCCCGCCGGCCAGGGCGATCGCCTGCAGCAGCGTGGTCTTGCCGGTGATCGGATAGATCCCCGGCTTGCTGACCGCGCCCTCCAGGGTGATGCGCTGGCTGGCGTACTCCTTCACGAACACGCTGACCTGCGGATTCTGCAGGTAGCCCTCGGAATACTTCCTGGCCAGTTCCGCCTCCAGCTCCGGGATCGTCTTGCCGCCGGCCAGCACGGCGCCGATCAGCGGCAGCGAGATCTGCCCGTTGGAGTTCACCCGCACTTCCTTGTCCAGGTCCTGCACCCCGAACACGCTGATGTCCAGCAGGTCCTGGGCACCAATGCGATAGTCGGTGGCACCCTCGTAGGCCCCCGAAGCCGTGGTGGTATCCGGTGGCGGCAAGGCATTGCCGGCGACCGCATTGGCCTGCGCGGAACGCGCACCTCCATCGCTGGCGCATGCGGCCAGGCCCAGCACCAGCATCAAGACCAACAAGAAACGCAACCCGTTGCGCATGCGGAATCCTCTCCCGGGGGACTTGGCATTATGCGGTGCACGCCCGCAGGCGCAAGCCGACTGCCACGCAGGCGGCCGTTTCCGTGACCGCGTGCCCCGTTGCCCGGCACGCGCGGCGCTCCGCCGCCTCAACCCTGTTGCCTAATCCGGGCGTTGCTGTAGAATGCGCGCCTCGCAACGGGCGGTTAGCTCAGCGGTAGAGCATTGCCTTCACACGGCAAGGGTCGCAGGTTCGAACCCTGCACCGCCCACCAGATTGCGGAAAACCCCCGGCCGTCCGGGGGTTTTTCATATCCTGCGATCCGGCCACGGTCGCCGTTCACTCCGTGGTGCTCGGGCTCCAGAACGCCTGGCGCACCGCCGGCAGCGCGGCCAGCCGCTGCACCAGCGCATCCAGCTCGTCGCCATCCACCGACGTCGCGGCCAGGGTCGCTTCGATCTCGACCTCGTCCTGCCCGAATGCATGCAGGTCGAGGTCGCGGGTGGGATGGCTGCTGCGTTCCAACTCTTCCTCGAGCTGCGCCAGGACCCGCTTCTGATGCAGCCTGTCGGCGATCACGTACACCGTATGCGTCACCTCCGCCGACTCCACGGCCAGCGGCTTGCGGCTGATCGCGTTGACGATCGGCCGCAGCAGCGTGTTGGCCGCCAGCACGAACAGTGCGCCCAGAACCGCCTCGACCACCAGGTCGGCGCCTGCCGCCGCGCCCACCGCCGCCGAACCCCACAGCGTGGCGGCGGTATTGAGGCCGCGCACGTTGCCCTCCTCGCGCATGATGACGCCGGCACCGAGGAAGCCGATGCCGGACACCACGTAGGCCATCACATGCAGCGCGCCCGCATGGCCGCCCAGGCGATTGGCCAGGTCCACGAACATCGCCGCGCCGACCGCCACCAGCACGTTGGTGCGCAGTCCGGCGGTGCGCTGGCGGTACTGGCGCTCGAACCCGATCAGCCCGCCGAGCACGAATGCCACGGCGAGGCTGATCAGGGTATCCAGCAGGGAAGCCGGATCGATGTTGCGGATGGCGTCCATGTCGCCTCCCTCACTGCCAGCCGTAGCGGCGCACGTAGAAGCCTTTCATCGCCTGGGTCAGGGCCATGTAGGACAGCACGATCAGCGGCAGCAGGGCGAAGTACAGCGGCGGCAGCGCCTGCAGCTTGAAGTAGTGCGCCAGCGGGCCCATCGGCAGGAAGATGCCGATCGCCATGATGACCAGCGTCATCGCCATCAGCGGCGCCGAGGCCCGGCTCTGGATGAACGGGATCTTCGGTGTGCGGATCATGTGCACGATCAGGGTCTGGGTCAGCAGGCCGACCACGAACCAGCCGGACTGGAACAGGGTCTGGTGGGCCGGGGTGTTGGCGCCGAACACGTACCACATCATCGCGAAGGTGGTGATGTCGAAGATCGAGCTGATCGGGCCGAAGAACACCATGAAGCGGCCCACGTCGGCGGGGTTCCAGCGCTGCGGCACGCGCAGCAGTTCCTCGTCCACGTTGTCGAACGGGATCGCGATCTGCGAGGTGTCGTACAGCAGGTTCTGCACCAGCAGGTGCATCGGCAGCATCGGCAGGAACGGGATGAAGGCCGAGGCGACCAGCACCGAGAACACGTTGCCGAAGTTGGAGCTGGCGGTCATCTTGATGTACTTGAGCATGTTGGCGAAGGTGCGGCGCCCTTCCAGCACGCCCTCCTCCAGCACCATCAGGCTCTTCTC
>CAYYAT010000157.1:0-4870 GCA_964469595.1 uncultured Thermomonas sp. | reverse complement strand
CATTCGCGCAGTGAAAGAAAAGCCTTATGACAGAGTTAGACCGCAATCGCCTCGCCTGACACCCCCCGCATCGCCGGCACCGGCCAGCGCCGCGGCCATCGCACTGCCGCTGCTGGCAGTCCTGCTGCTGGCGGGCTGCGGCGGAACGCCGATCCCGCAACCGGCCGGCGCGCAGCTCGCCGCCAGCGCCAGCCACGCCAGCGCTTCGGCCACCGCGGGCGACGCGGTGCTGCAGGCCACCGCGCTCGACATCGCCCAGCTCGATCCCGCCATGGCCGCGCGCTACGGGCTGGATGCGCGCCAACAAGGGGCGCTGCTGCTGGTGACCCTGCGCGACGCCAACGGCGATGCGCTGGCGCCCGACGACCTGGTCCTGACCGCCACCGCCAGCGTGCTGCCGGACCCGCCGCGGGCACTGGCACTGCAGCCGATCCGGGTGGACGGCCTGACCGACTATATCGGCGTGTTCGCCGCGCGCCCGCCGGCGAACGTGCGCTTCCACATCACCGCCACCCGCCACGGCGCCCGCGCCGAATTCGACGCCAGCACCGACCTCTATCCGCGCTGAGGGCGGGCACCACCCTGCCCGGCCGGCAGTCGCGCCCAGGCCTGCACGATCCGCGCGATATCCGCCACGCCGTCGGTCAGCGCCGCCGGGCCCGGCTGCAGGATCCGCGGCGACTTGATCTCGAACAGCTGCCCGTCCCGCACCGCCGGGATCGCCTCCCAGCCGGGACGGGCAGCGACCTTTTCCGGACGGAAGCGCTTGCCGCACCAGCTGCCGAGGATGATGTCCGGCGCGCGCCGCACCACCTCGTCCGGGTCCTCCAGGATGCGCGCCTTCGCCAGCGGCTCGCGCGCACGCTCCGGGAAGATGTCGTCGCCGCCGGCGATGCGGATCAGCTCGGCCACCCACTGGATGCCGGTGATCGGCGGCGTGTCCCACTCCTCGAAATAGACCTTCGGTCGGCGTGGCAACATTGCCGCTTCGCGCTCGATGGCCTCCAGTCCGCGGCGCAGGCCATCGACATACGCATTCGCCTTTTCGCCGGCGCCGACCAGCGCGCCCAGCCGGCGCACGTAGTCGAGGATGCCCTCCACGCTGCGGTGGTTGCTGATCCATACCTCCACGCCGCGGCGGATCAGCGCCTGCGCGATGTCGGCCTGGATGTCGGAAAAGCCGATCACGAAGTCCGGCGCGAGCTTCAGGATGTCGTCGATCCTGGCCGAGGTGAACGCGCTGACCTTCGGCTTCTCGCGTCGCGCCTGCGCTGGGCGCACGGTGAAGCCGCTGATGCCGACGATGCGGTCCTGCTCGCCCAGCGCGTACAGGACTTCGGTGGGCTCTTCGGTCAGGCAGACGATCCGGCGCGGGCCGCTCATGCCGACGGCGCCCAGGTCAGGCATTCGTCCACGAAGATCGCCGGCACTTCCCACGGATGGTGCGGGCGGATGCCGGCCTCGATCACCCGCGCCAGCCGCTGCGGATCGCGCGGCAGGGTGAACACCAGGCGCACGCTGGCCACCTTCGCCAGTTCGCCAATGCGGCCGTATGCCGGATGCGCGCCCGGCAGCGGGCGGAACTGCTCCTCGCCGACGGCGTCGATCCACATCACGCGGTCGTAGTGGCCGCCCCGCAGCGGCTCCACCGCGCAGATCCCGTCCTGCACCGCCTGCAAATACTCCGGCGGCACCTGCACGCTCACCCGGTAGGCCGGCTGCAGGCTCATGGATACAACATCCGCACCGTCCACGCGCTGTCCGCGCCGCGCTCGTGCAGATGGCGCTCGTGCAGGCGGTATTGCGCGCCATACCAGAACTCCACCGCGTGCGGCACCACCCGGAAGCCGGTCCAGCGCGGCGGGCGCGGCACCTCGCGGCCCTCGAACTGGCGTTCGAATTCGGCCAGGCGGGTCTCGAACGTGGCGCGCGCCTCCAGCGTCTCCGACTGTTTCGACGCCCACGCGCCCAGCTGGCTGCCGCGCGGGCGGCTGGCGAAATAGGCATCGGCCTCGGCGTCCGAGACCCGCTCCACCGCGCCCTCGATCCGCACCTGCACGCCATTGCGCACGCGCGGCCAGTGGAACAGCAGCGCCGCGCGCGGATTGGCCTGCAGCTCGCGGCCCTTGCGCCCGTCGAGATGGCTGTAGAAGACGAAACCGCGGGCGTCATGCGCTTTCAGCAGCACGGTACGCGCCGAGGGCGCGCCGTCGGGCGTGGCGGTGGCCAGGGTCATCGCGGTGGGGTCGGGCTCACCGGCCGCGACGGCCTCGGCGAACAGGGCATCGAAGGTGTGCAGGATCACATCGGGCAGCGTGCTCATGCACCCATTGTCGCGCAGCCGAACGCGCGCCGCACGGCTGCTAGCATGTGCCGCCATGCACGTGCATCCACACATTCTTCTGATCGGCCCGATGGGGGCCGGCAAGACCACCCTCGGGCGCCTGCTCGCGGCGCGTCTGGCGCGCCCGTTCGTGGACCTGGATGCCGACATCGAGGCTGCGGCGGGCCGCTCGATCGCGGCCCTCTTCGCCAGCGAAGGCGAAGCCGGCTTTCGCCGGCGCGAGGCGCAGGCGCTGGCGGCGGCGCTGGCCGGAACGTCCGCGGTGATCGCCACCGGCGGCGGCGTGGTGCTCGATGCCGGCAACCGCGCGGCGATGCGCGCGGCGGGCACGGTGGTGTACCTGACCGTCGATCCGGCGACCCAGCTGGCGCGGCTCCGCGATGACACCGGCCGGCCGCTGCTGCAGACCGCCGACCCGGCCGCCACGCTGGCCGCCCTGCAGGCGCAGCGCGAGCCGCTGTACCGCGAGACCGCGCATCTCGCATTCGATGCCAGCATGTTGACGCCGGACGCCGCCGCCCACGCCCTGGCCGACCGGCTGGCTACTTTGGAGTCCTGCCCCGCATGACCGATACCACGCGCATCGTGGACGTGGCTGGCACCGCGCCCTACCGCATCCATATCGGCGCCGGCCTGCTCGCCGACGGCGCGCGGCTGATAGACACACTGCGCGGTCGCCACGCACTGATCGTCAGCGATCATCACGTGGCCCCGCTGTATGCGCAGACGGTGGAGGCCGCGCTGCACGCGACGCGGCCGGCCCTGCGGATCGGCCGCCACGTGCTGCGCGCCGGCGAGGCGGAAAAGACGCTGGCCAACTTCGCCGCGGTGATCGATGCCCTGGCCGCGCTCGGCGCCACCCGCGACGCCTGTGTATTCGCGCTCGGTGGCGGGGTGGTCGGCGACCTGGCCGGCTTCGCCGCCGCCTGCTGGATGCGCGGGATCGACTGCGTGCAGCTGCCCACCACCCTGCTGGCGATGGTGGATTCCTCGGTCGGCGGCAAGACCGCAGTGGATATCCCGCAGGGCAAGAACCTGGTCGGCGCCTTCCACCCGCCGCGTGCGGTGGTGGCCGATACCACCACCCTGCGCACGCTGCCGCCGCGCGAGCTGCGCGCCGGGCTGGCGGAAGTCATCAAGTACGGCGCGATCGTGGATGCGCCCTTCCTCGACTGGCTCGACGCGCACGCCGAGGCGCTGCTGGCCGGCGACGATGCCGCGCTGGCCGAAGCCATCGCCCGCAGCTGCCTGCACAAGGCCGCGATCACCGAACGGGATCCGCACGAGCGCGGCGAGCGCGCACTGCTCAACTTCGGCCACACCTTCGCCCACGCCATCGAGGCCGAGCAGGGCTACGGCAGCGGCCTCAACCACGGCGAGGCGGTGGCGGTGGGCATGCTGCTGGCCGCGCAACTGTCGGCCACGCTGGGGCTGGCCTCGTGGGCCGATGCGGACGCACTGCGCGCACTGCTGCTGCGTTTCGGCCTGCCGGTGGCGCTGCCCGTCGGTCTGGCAGCGGACGCATTACTGGCGCGCATGCGCCTGGATAAAAAGGCGCAGGCCGACGGCCTGCGCTTCATCCTCTGGAACGGCCCCGGCCTGGCGCACGTGGTGTCCGGCGTGGACGAAGCCGCAGTGCGGTCGGTGCTGGGAGAGGCCTGAGGACCGCGCCTGCGGGGCGCGCAGAGCGCAGCGAGACCGTACAATCCGCCCCCATGCGCCTGCTGCTGCAACAACGCCCCGATGGCCGCGAAGCCCCGCGCTTCGTCCAGCTCCAGCTCCAGCCCGACCTGCTGGGCGGCTGGGAACTGCTGCGCGAGACCGGCCAGACCGGTGGCCGCAGCACCCTGCGGCGCGCGCTGTATCCCGACCAGGCCAGCGCGCTCGCGGCGCTGGAGAAGGAACGCGACGCGCAGCTGCGCAAAGGCTTCCAGCTGATGTTCGCGCAGGGCGCCGATGCGCCGAAATGACCGCTGCGCGGCGGCTGACGCCCACCGCCCGGCCCACCACCGGCCCGCGCCCGCGAGCCGGCCGCCCTACCCGGAGATCCCCACGTGCCCACGCCCCTGAAGAACGACCGCTTCCTGCGCGCGCTGCGCCGCGAGCCGGTGGACTGCACGCCGGTCTGGCTGATGCGCCAGGCTGGTCGCTACCTGCCGGAATACCGCGCCACCCGCAAGGCCGCCGGCAGCTTCCTGGCGATGGCCAAGACCCCGGAACTGGCGTGCGAGGTGACCCTGCAGCCGCTGCGCCGGTTCCCGCTGGACGCGGCGATCCTGTTCTCCGACATCCTCACCGTGCCCGACGCGATGGGCCTGGGCCTGTATTTCGTCGAAGGCGAAGGCCCGAAGTTCGAACGCCCGCTGCGCAGCGCCGCCGACATCGCCGCGCTGGCCGTGCCGGACATGGAGACCGAGCTGCGCTACGTGATGGACGCGGTGCGCCTGATCCGCCGCGAGCTGGACGGCGCAGTGCCGCTGATCGGCTTCTCCGGCAGTCCGTGGACGCTGGCCTGCTACATGGTCG
>CAYYAT010000156.1:0-4924 GCA_964469595.1 uncultured Thermomonas sp. | reverse complement strand
TCATCCACGTCGACATGGACGCGTTCTACGCGTCGGTGGAGCAGCGCGACGATCCCGCGCTGCGCGGCAAGCCGGTGGTGGTGGCATGGAGAGGCGCGCGCTCGGTGGTGTGCGCCGCCAGCTACGAGGCGCGCCGGTTCGGGGTGCGCTCGGCGATGCCGGCGCTGCGCGCGGAGCGGCTGTGCCCGCAGGCGGTGTTCGTGCCGCCGGACTTCCCGCGCTACAAGGCCGTGTCGCGGCAGGTCCGTGGGATCTTCGAGCGCTACACCGACCGCATCGAGCCGCTGTCACTGGACGAGGCCTACCTCGACGTCACCGCACCGAAGCGCGATCTGGGCAGTGCCACCGCGATCGCCGCCGAGATCCGCGAGGCGATCCGCGAAGAGACGCACCTCACCGCGTCCGCCGGCATCGCGCCCAACAAGTTCCTGGCCAAGATCGCCAGCGACTGGAACAAGCCGGACGGCCAGTTCGTGCTGAAGCCAGCAATGGTGGAGTCCTTCCTGCGCAATCTGCCGGTCGATCGCCTGCCCGGTGTGGGCAAGGTGATGGCCGCCAAGCTGGCGGCACTGGGCATCGCCACCTGCGCCGACCTGCGCGCATTCGGCGCGGAGGCGTTGCAGGCGCGCTTCGGGCGCTGGGGTCTGCGCCTGCACGAGCTCGCGCGGGGGATCGATGAACGCGAGGTGGAATCCGAGCGCCCCACCCTGCAGGTGTCCAGCGAGGACACCTTCCCCGACGACCTGCCGCTGGAGGCGCTGGAACCGCACCTGCGCCGGCTGGCGGGCAAGACCTGGGCCAGCTACCTGCGCGAGCGTGCGCGCCATCCCGAGCGGGTGGCGCGCACCGTGGTGCTCAAGCTCAAGACCGCCGACTTCCGCACCCTCACCCGCAGCCTGACCGCCCCGGAGCCGCCGACCTCGGAACAGGCGCTGGCCGACACCGCCTGCGCGCTGCGCGCCCGCGTGGGCCTGCCCGCCGCGATCCGCTACCGGCTGGCCGGCGTGGGCCTGTCCGGCTTTGCCGAGCCGGACGGCAGCCGCGCCCAGGACGATCTGTTCGGCTGAGCCCGCCTTCGCATACGCTAGGCCGATGAGCAGCCTCGATCCCGCGATCCTGCCGGCGCAGCCCGGCGGCCTGTCCCGCCAGCAGGCCAAGACCCTGGCCCTGGCATCGCTGGGCGGCGCACTCGAGTTCTACGACTTCGTGGTGTTCGTGTTCTTCGCCAGCACCATGGGCACGCTGTTTTTCCCCGCCGACATGCCCGAATGGATGCGGCAGGTGCAGACCTTCGGCATCTTCGCCGCCGGCTACCTGGCCCGCCCGCTGGGCGGCGTGCTGATGGCGCATTTCGGCGACATCTCCGGGCGCAAGCGGATGTTCCTGCTGAGCATCCTGTTGATGGCGCTGCCCACCCTGCTGATGGGCCTGCTGCCGACCTACGCCCAGATCGGGATCGCGGCCCCGCTGCTGCTGCTCGTGCTGCGCATCCTGCAAGGCGCGGCGATCGGCGGCGAGGCGCCGGGCGCGTGGGTGTTCGTCAGCGAGCACGTCAGCCCGCGCCATCGCAACCTGGCCTGTGGCTCGCTGTCGCTGGGCCTGCTGGCCGGCATCCTGCTGGGCTCGCTGGTGGCGCGCGCGCTCAACGCCTGGCTGGACGAGGCGCAGCTGCTGGCCTGGGGCTGGCGTCTGCCGTTCCTGCTGGGCGGCGTGTTCGGCCTGCTGGCGATGGTGCTGCGCCGGCAGCTGCACGAAACCCCGGTATTCGCCGAACTGCAGCAGCAACGCGCGCTGTCGGCGGAGCTGCCACTGAAAACCGTGCTGCGCGATTACCCCGGCGCGGTCGCGCTGGGCATGCTGCTGACCTGGCTGCTGACCGCCGCGGTGGTGGTCACGATCCTGATGATGCCCACCTTCCTGCAGGGGATGGGCGTGAGCCGCGACGCCGCGCTGGCCGGCAACGCGCTGGCGGTGCTGGCGGCGATGGTGGCGAACCTGGTTGCCGGCGCGCTGGCCGACCGCTTCGGCGCCGGCCGCGTGCTGGCGCTGTGGAGCCTGCTGCTGGGCGTCGCGTTCTGGTGGTTCTACCGCGAGGCGCAGGCCGGCGCGTACTCCCCGTGGCACTACACGATCGCCGGCAGCGCGGTGGGCCTGACCGCCATGATTCCGGCGATCGCGTTGGGCGGGTTCCCGGCCCGGGTGCGCTTCTCCGGGCTGTCCTTCTCCTACAACCTGGCCTACGCCATCGCCGGCGGCCTCACCCCGGTGCTGCTCAGCGCGGCGATGCAAGGCAATCCGGCCGCGCCCGCGCACTACATCGTCGGCGTCGCCACGCTGGGCGTGGCGCTGGGCGCGTGGGTGGAATGGCGCGACCGCCGCAAATCCACGCACTGAGTCCCGACGCCGGTCCGCCGCCGCAATGGACCGTGACGAGGTTGTCAAGCTGTTGCCGGTGGGACGACGGGGCGACAATGCGGTTTCCGTGATTGCGTGAAGCCGTTCGTCGATGACCCAGTCCTCCCTCGCCCGCAACCTTGCGCAGAAAATCGCCGCCACCATCGCCACCGAGATCGGCGCGCAGCCGACGCAGGTGCAGGCGGCCGTCGGCCTGCTGGACGAAGGCGCCACCGTCCCGTTCATCGCGCGCTACCGCAAGGAAGTGACCGGCGGGCTGGACGACACCCAGCTGCGCACGCTGGAAACCCGGCTGGCCTACCTGCGCGAGATGGAGGACCGCCGCGCGGCGATCCTGTCCAGCATCGAAGAGCAAGGCAAGCTGACCGACGCACTGCGCGCCGAGATCGAGGCCGCCGATAGCAAGTCGCGCCTCGAAGACCTCTACCTGCCGTACAAGCAGAAGCGGCGCACCCGCGCCCAGATTGCCCGCGAAGCCGGGCTGGAGCCGCTGGCCGACGGCCTGCTGGCCGACCCGACCCGGGTGCCGGAGGACTTCGCGGCCAGCTTCGTGGATGCCGACAAGGGCGTGGCAGACGCCAAGGCCGCGCTGGAAGGCGCGCGCGCCATCCTGATCGAGCGCTGGGGCGAGGACGCCGCGCTGCTGGGCGAGCTGCGCGAGTGGCTGGCACGCGAAGGCCTGATCCGTTCGAAGGTGGTGGAAGGCAAGGAGTCCGCGGGCGAGAAATACCGCGACTATTTCGACCATGCCGAGCCGCTGGCGAAGATCCCCTCGCACCGCATGCTGGCGCTGCTGCGCGGCCGGCGCGAGGAGTTCCTGCAGTTGGACCTCGACCCCGGCGCGGATGCCGAAGCGGGCCACCAGTACGCGGAGGGGCGCATCGCCCTGCATGCCGGCATCGACGCACGCGGCCGCCCCGCGGATACCTGGCTGCGCAATGCGGTGCGGCTGGCGTGGCGCGCCAAGATCCACATGCACCTGCTGCTGGATCTGTTCAACCAGGCGCGCGAGAAGGCCGAGGGCGAGGCCATCGCCGTGTTCGGCGACAACCTGAAGGACCTGCTGCTGGCCGCGCCGGCCGGCCCGAAGGCGGTGCTGGGCCTCGATCCCGGCTTGCGCACCGGGGTGAAGGTCGCGGTGGTCGATGCCACCGGCAAACTGGTCGCCACCGACACCATCTACCCCCATGAACCGCGCCGGCAGTGGGATCAATCGCTGGCGTCACTGAAAAAGCTGTGCGTCGCGCACGGCGTGCAGCTGATCGCCATCGGCAACGGCACCGCCTCGCGCGAGACCGACAAGCTGGCCGGCGACCTGCTGAAACTCGCGCCGGAGCTGAAGGCGCAGAAGATCGTCGTCAGCGAAGCCGGCGCGTCGGTGTACTCGGCATCGGAACTGGCCGCAAAGGAGTTCCCAACCCTCGACGTGTCGCTGCGCGGCGCGGTCTCCATCGCCCGCCGCCTGCAGGACCCGCTGGCCGAACTGGTGAAGATCGAGCCGAAGGCCATTGGCGTGGGCCAGTACCAGCACGACGTGGACCAGTATCGCCTCGCGCGCGCGCTGGACGCGAAGGTGGAGGACTGCGTGAACGCCGTCGGCGTGGACGTGAACACCGCATCAAGCGCCCTGCTGGCGCGGGTATCAGGCCTGTCGGCGACAGTGGCCGAGAACATCGTCGCCTACCGCGACCAGCACGGCGCGTTCCCGTCGCGCAAGGCGCTGTTGAAGGTGCCGCGCCTGGGCGAGAAGACCTTCGAGCAGTGCGCGGGCTTCCTGCGCATCATGGACGGCGAGCAGCCGCTGGATGCCTCGGCGGTGCACCCGGAGGCGTATCCGGTGGTGGAGCGCATCCTCGCAGCGGGCGGCAAGTCGGTGAAGCAGATCATCGGCGACACCGCCTTCCTGCGCTCGCTCAAGCCCGCGCAGTTCACCGACGCGCGCTTCGGCGAGCCCACCGTGCGCGACATCCTCAAAGAGCTGGAAAAACCCGGTCGCGACCCGCGCCCGGAGTTCAAGGCCGCGCAGTTCGCCGATGGCGTGGAGGACATCCAGGACCTGCGTCCCGGCATGGTGCTGGAAGGCGTGGTGACCAATGTCGCCGCCTTCGGCGCATTCGTGGATATCGGCGTACACCAAGACGGGCTGATCCATATCTCGGCGCTGTCCGAGCGCTACGTCAAAGACCCGCGGGACGTCGTGAAAGCTGGCGATATCGTGAAAGTGAAGGTGCTGGAGGTGGACATCGCGCGCAAACGCATCGCCCTGACCCGGCGCCTGGACGACCCCGTCGGCGAAGCACGGGGCGAGGCCCGGCCCGACGCGCGGCGCGATGATCGAGCGGCCCGCCGCGACGGCCAGGCCTCGCGCGGCCCGCGCCCGTCGGCACCGCCGGCGCAGGCGGCGAAGGCCCCGTTCAACAGCGCGATGGCGGACGCGCTGCGAGGCCTGAAGCGGTCCTGAGCCGCACCAGCTGCCGAAATCCGCTCCCGTCGAGCCCGCCGGTCCCTG
>CAYYAT010000155.1:0-4935 GCA_964469595.1 uncultured Thermomonas sp. | reverse complement strand
ACGTACACCGCATCCACCGGGCGCGCGGCCGGCACCGGCTCGCCGGCCGTCTGGGCGTCGTCCCGCGCCTCCACGCCGGCCGGCTGCCGGCAACCGGCCAAACCTGCCAGCAGCGCCACCAGCGCAAGCGCGAAGGCCGCGCGGCGGCGAGGGGGTGGCGGCAGGGCGTCCCGGGACGGCATTCGCCGAGTGTCGCGGCAGCACGCGCGCGAGGCAAGCCGCCGCGCGCGCTCCTAATTCGCCCGCCGGGCCGGGATCAGGGCTGCCAGCCGTAGCTGAGCTTGATGAAGACGCTGCGGGTGTCGCCGAACAGCGCGGGATGGTCGTCGTCGAGGAAGCCGCCCCAGGCGCCGCCGGCGTACAGCGCGGTGTGCGGGTTGATCTTGTAGGAATAGACCAGCTGCGCGGCGCGGTCGCGGGCGTGCTGGTTGACGGTATCGGCGTACAGCGCCTGGTTGCGCTCCACGTTGCTGCCCTGCAGGGTCAGGCGCAGGCGTTGGCGCGGGGTCAGCTGCCAGCTGCCGCCGAGGTTGGCGATGCTGGCGGTGAATGCGGTGCCGCCGTCGCGCTGCATGCGCGGGTGGATGAGGTCCCAGTTGAGGTTGATGCCGCGCGCGACATCGGCTTCGCCGTTGCGGTTCAGCAGCAGGCGCTGGCCGAGGCGCGATCCGGTCAGGTCGAGCACGCGCCCGGCGTTCGCGGTCAGGCCCAGGCGCAGGTTGGGCAGCGGCCACAGCCCGGCGAACAGCGACAGGTCGCGTTCGTGGTACAGGGCGCCGTTCCAGAAGCGGGTGCGCACCAGCGGCGCGAGGCTGAAGCTGCTGCGCATCGGGCCCTGCAGGGCCAAGCTCAGCTTGAAGTCGCGCTGCAGCAGCTGCCCGTCGAAGCGCGTGCTGGTGCCGCCGCTGGCGGCCAGGGAGATGCGGTTGAACGCGGCATCGTCGCGGTACCAGACGCGGTTGCCGGACAGCGCGCTGCGGCGGTAGCCGACCTGGCCGATGAAGCCGAGGTCGGCGCGGAAGCCGGGGGCGATGTCCACGTGCAGGGCGTTGAGGCCCCAGTGGCGGTTGCCGTAGCTGTACTGCACCTGCCAGGCATTGCCGGACGGGCGCGGGTTGCCGCCGAGTTCGTCGGAATAGGCGTCCACGATCGCCTGCGGATAGCGCGAGTCGCTATGCAGCAACTGCGCCGTCAGGGTGTGCCCGCCTTGCTGCCAGCGCGCATCCAGCCCGGCCACGCCGTTGGCGTAGCCCTCGCCGCGGCGGAAGGTGCCGATCACGCCGACGCTGGCGTGCTGGTTGAAGTCGTAGCGGTAGCGGCCGACCGCCACGTCGGCCTTCTGGTCCAGCGATTCGAAGCTGGAGCCCAGCACGCCCGGCACCAGCAGTTGCGTGGTCGCGTCGCGCGCCAGCAGCGCGCCGTAGGTGCTGCCGTCGCTGCGTCCGGTGATGCGCAGGCCGAAATCGGGATCCGCGATCTGGCGGGTGTAGAGCACGTTCAGCGGGGTGGTGAAGTAATCCGCACCCTCCAGGAAGAACGGCCGCTTCTCCTGGTAGAACAGGGCGAAGCCGTCGTTGAAGTTGACCTGCAGCTGGTCGGTCTCGACCTGCGAGAAGTCCGGGTTGAGGGTGGCGTTGAGTGTCATCGCCGGCGAGGGCGCCCAGCTCACGTCCAGCCCCGGCGAGACCTTGGCGTCGGTCTTGCCCCAGGGCGTGCCGGCGGCATCGCGGGTCTGGCCGAGGCCGGCGGTGAGTGTGGGCACGATCTCGAGGTTGCGGCCCTGGTGCACGCCCTCCATCCCGGTGTACTGGCCCCATTCGCACTGGAAGCAGCGCGAGTCGCGCGGCACCCGGTGGCTGGCCAGCTGGTGGCGCTTGTCGCGCGGCCAGTTGCGGAACAGCGAGATGCCCCAGCGCTGCAGGCCGCCGCTGCGCGGGAAGCGCAGGGTCGAGAACGGAATCCGGATCTCCACGTCGTAGCCGGTCGCAGTGAGCCGGCCGGCGCTCTGCCACATGCCGTCCCAGCTCGGGTCTTCCTGGTTCTCGGGGTTGCTCTCGTCGCGGATCAGGTCGGCCTGCACGCCCAGCGGGTTGACGATCAGCTCGTAGCCGCGCCGGTGGTCGTTGAAGGTGTCCAGGAACACGCCCACCCAGTCGTCGTTGAACGCGCTGTCGCGGTCGCGCAGGTGGGCCTGGATGCGCGCGGGATCGGGGTCCTCGGCATGGAAGGCGAAGTACAGCGCGTCGCGGTCGTAGCCGATGCGCACGGTGGTCTTCGCCGGCGCCGGGGTGTTGTCGCCGGGCTGGATGTCGTAGGCGATCTCCTGCACCAGCGCGCCCTGCCAGGCCGCGTCGTCGAGCTTGCCGTCGATCACGATCGGCCCATGCAGCAGCGGAATGCGGCCGCCGGGGACGTAGTCCGGTGGCGGAGCGGCGTCTTGCGCGCCTGCGTGGGCATGCGCGTGGGCCTGGGCGAACGGAGCGCACAGCAGCAGGGCGGCGATCAGGGCATGCGGTTTCAAGAGGGGCGTCCTGGCGGAAGGGTGAAGTGGTGCCGGCAGGGATGCCGCGACCACCGCCACGGTTGCCATGACCGATGGCAGGGGGGGCCGCCTCCGGCCGGCGTGGCGGGCACGATGGCCGCGGCGCGGCGCGCGCCTGAAGTGCCGCAGGTGGGTGCGACCTTCGGCACGGGCGGCGGCGCACGGGCGATGGCGCTAAACTCAGGGCTTTCCGCTGCAAGGCCCGACCTCCATGCGTCAGCTGCTCCTGTCCGCCGCCATCGCCGCCGCGCTGGGCGCCTCCCTCACCGCCTGCAACCGCGCGCCCGCCCCGGAAACCGCCGCCGCCCCCGCCGCCGCGCCCGCCGTGGCCGAGAAAATCGTGGACGAACATTCCTTCTCGCAGCCGGACAAGGTCCGCACCACCGACCTCGCCCTCGCCCTCGCGATCGACTTCGACAAGAAGGTCATCAGCGGCACCGCCACCTACACCCTCGACTGGGTGGACAAGTCCGCCACGGCGCTGGTGCTGGACACCCGCGACCTCACCATCGACAAGGCCGAGGGCCTGGGCGCGGACGGCAAGTGGACGCCGCTGCAGTTCTCGCTGTCGGACAAGGACAAGGTGCTGGGCAGCGCACTGACCATCGAGACGCCGACCCGCCCGGCCAAGGTGCGCGTCACCTACGCCACCTCGCCGGAGGCCTCCGGCCTGCAGTGGCTGGCGCCGGCGATGACCGAGGGCGGCAAGCAGCCCTTCATGTTCAGCCAGTCGCAGCAGATCCACGCGCGTTCGTGGGTGCCGCTGCAGGACACCCCGCAGGTGCGCTTCACCTACAGCGCCCACGTGAAGGCGCCGAAGGACACGATGGTGCTGATGAGCGCCGACAACGACCCGAACGCGGTCCGCGACGGCGACTACAGCTTCAGGATGCCGCAGAAGATCCCGTCCTACCTGCTGGCGATCGCCGCTGGCGACCTGGTGTTCAAGCCGATCTCCGCGCGCAGCGGGGTGTGGGCCGAGCCGGCGATGGTGGACAAGGCCGCGCACGAGTTCGAGGACACCGAGAAGATGATCGACACCGCGGAGTCGCTGTACGGCCCGTACCGCTGGGGCCGCTACGACCTCTTGGTGCTGCCGCCGAGCTTTCCCTACGGCGGCATGGAGAATCCGCGCCTGACCTTCGCCACCCCGACCGTGATCGTCGGCGACAAGTCGCTGGTGTCGCTGGTGGCGCACGAGCTGGCGCACAGCTGGTCGGGCAACCTGGTCACCTTCGCCACCGACAAGGACGCCTGGCTCAACGAGGGCACCACCACCTACGTGCAGAGCCGCATCACCGAGGCCCTGTATGGCCGCGACATGGCCGACATGGAGGAGGTGATCGACCGCGACGAGCTCAAGCAGGAGTACAAGACCCTGCGCCCCGAGCTGCAGCGGCTCTCGCTCAAGCCGGGCACCCTGGCCGATCCGGACGACCAGTCCAGCGCCACCGTGTACACCAAGGGCGCGTGGTTCCTGGAGTTTCTGGAGAAGCGTTTCGGCCGCGACGTGTTCGACCCGTGGCTGAAGGGCTATTTCGATCACTTCGCGTTCCAGAGCATCACCACGGCGCAGTTCCGTGACTACCTGAAGGCCACCCTGATCGACAAGCACCCGAACGTGGTGACGATGCAGGAGGTGGACCAGTGGCTGTACGAACCGGGCATCCCCGGCAACGCGCCGCAGGTGGAGTCGGCCAAGTTCGCGACCGTGAACGCCGCGCGGATCGCCTGGCAGGGCAGCGGCCAGCTGCCGGCGAAGGCAGTGACCGACGCCTGGACCACCCAGGAGTGGGTGCATTTTCTGGAAACCATGCCGGCCACGCTCAAGCCGGAACAGCTGGCGCAGCTGGACGCCGCCTACCACTTCACCGGCACGCCGAACGGCGAGATCGCGATGCGCTGGTATCCGCTGGCCGAGCGCAGCGGCTACGCCGCCGCGCGTGAGGAGATGGGCAAGTTCCTGGAGAAGGTGGGCCGCCGCAAGCTGATCCTGCCGATCTACAAGGCGCTGGTGGCGACCCCGGACGGGCTGGCGTTCGCCGAGCAGGTGTTCGCCAAGGCCAAGCCGGCCACCCACCCGATCACCGCCGGCTCGGTGCAGGCGATCCTGGACGCCGCCAAGGCGCAGGCGACGCCGGCCGCCGCCGCGCAGTGAGCCGACGCTAGGCGCAGGGGCCGGAATGGGCGGCGCGCTGGCGCTCGCCGGGCTGCTGCTGGCGCTGGCGTTGGCCGCGCTGGCGCTGGCGCGCGATCCGTTCCGGCTGGTGCGGCTGGTGTTCGCCGCGCAGCGCGTCGCCAGCGGCCTGCGCCGCCGCCGTTGCCTCGCCGCGGGCCACCGCTGGGTGTATGCGGCGCGCGCCGCTGCCGATCCGCAGGCGCCCACGCTGGTG
>CAYYAT010000154.1:858-4995 GCA_964469595.1 uncultured Thermomonas sp. | reverse complement strand
ACGAGAAAGCCGCCCGGTGCAAGCCGCTGGACGCGATGGAAGCCCTGGACGCCGCCTGGGCAGCGGATCAGCTGGAATAAGCGGCGGCCCCGTTCGCCCTGAGCGTGTCGAAGGGTGCCGCGGCAGGATCAGGCTGATCGCTGTTCCCGTTCATGGTTCGACAGGCTCACCACGAACGGGAACATAGGCCTCATCACGAACGGGAACGCGAGGCTGACCTCGAACGGGAGCGCCCCTCACGCCGAACGGGAACGTGGCGTCACCCGCGCGGACGTCAGCCTTACTCCACGTCCTGCAGCGCAGCGCGATTGCTTTCCGGGCAGGCCGGCGCGCGCCGCAGGCGACGGAAGAAGGCCACGGCGCGTTCGCGGCGCGCGGTCAGCCAGTACCAGCCGACGCACAGCAGGACGAAGGCCAGCAACAGCAGCGGCGGCGGCACCTGCATGCGCTTGAGCCAGGCCGCGCAGAAGCCGCACAGCAGGCTGAACCAGGCCAGGTGCACGGCGGCGCGGGTCGGCCCGAAGCCGGCGTCCTGCATGATGTGGTGGATATGGTCGCGCCCGGCCGAGAACGGCGAGCGCCCTTCCTGCAGGCGGCGCACGATCAGCACCAGGCAGTCCATCACCGGGATCGGCAGCATCCACAGCGCCAGCACCGGGATCACCGGATGCTCCGGGGTCTGGGTCAGGCGGAAGCTGACCCAGGCGATCACCAGCCCCAGCATCGCGCTGCCGGCATTGCCCAGGAACACCTTGGCGCGTGGCCGCCATGGCAGGCGCATGTTCCACAGCAGGAAGCCGGCCAGCGCGCCCACCAGCACCGACAACCGATTCGCCAGCAACTCATTGCCGGAGTAGATCGCCGCCGCGGTCAGCATCGCCAGCGCCGCCAGCCCGAGCAGCCCGCACAGGCCGTCGGCACCGTCGATCATGTTCATCGCATTGATCACGCCGAGGGTGGCGAAGATGGTGAACGGCACCGAGAGCCAGCCCAGCGCGGTCGGGCTCATCCCGAACACCGGGCCGATGTATTCCACCCGCACCCCGCCCCAGTAGATGATGAGCAGCGCCGCCAGCGTCTGTCCCAGAATCCGCCAGTACCAGCGCAGGTCATACAGATCATCCAGCACGCCGAGCACGATCAGCAGCGCGGAGGCCGCCAGGAACGAATAGGCGGCGTGGCTGGTGGAATCGCTCCACAGGAACAGCACGGTGCAGGCGATGAAAATGGCGATGCCGCCGGTGACCGGGGTCGGCACCGCATGCGCCTTACGCCCGGCCGGATGGTCCAGCAGGTTCAACCGGCGCGCCAGCGGCTGCAGCAGCCACAGCAACGCCGCGGTGAGGGCGAAGGCCGCCACCGCGGAGTCCGGATCGATCCCCTTGAACATCTGGAACATGCCACTGCCTCCGTGCAGGTGGGCCCAGTCTAATGACTTCCGGCAGGGTCGGCAGCACGCCCGGGGCTGAAATTTTCCCAGCGCCCGTCGGCCAGACGCAGCACGCGGTCGGCCAGGGCCAGGCTGGCCGGGCGATGCGTGATCAGGAGCACGGTGCGCGCCTGCAGCACGTCGTGGCACTCCGCGATGAACTCCTGCTCGCCGGCCGGATCGAACATCGCGGTCGCCTCGTCCAGGATCAGGATGGATGGCTGCTTCAGCAGGGCCCGCGCCAGCGCGATGCGCTGCTTCTGGCCGCCGGACAGCTTCACGCCCTGGTCGCCGACCACGGTGTCGTAGCCCTGCGGCAGAGCCTGGATGAATGCGTGCGCGCGCGCGGCATGCGCCGCCCGCTCGATCTCGGCCTGTCCGGCATCGGCATGCCCGTAGGCAATGTTGTCGCGCACCGTGGCGTTGAACAGCAGTACCTGCTGCGGCACCAGGCCGATCTGGCCACGCAGGGCCGCCAGGCGGAACCGCCCTAGCGGCGTCCCCCCGATCGAAATGCTGCCGGCCCGGGGTTCCACCAGCCGCAGCAGCAGGTGCGCCAGCGTGCTCTTGCCGGCGCCATTGGGGCCAGTGATGGCCACGGTCTCGCCGGCGCGGATGCGCAGGCTGAAGTCCTTGAACAACGGCGGCCGCCCGGGATGGGCGAAGGTGATCCGGTCGAACAGGATGTCGCCCTCCGCCGGGATCGTCTCCACGTCGCCGGCATCCGGTTCCGGCGCTGCCCGCAGCACCTCGTGCAGACGCCGCGCCGCGCCACGCGCGGCCTGGGTACGTCCGTACACGTTCGCTAGCTGGCCGACCGGATTGACCAGCATCAGCCCGTACAGGAACACGCTGACCAGATGGGAGACCTGCAGCTGTCCGCTGACCACCTCGCGCCCGGCCAGCCCCAGCAGCAACAACACCACCCCGGCCCCGGCCACCTGGACCAGCGGCAGGATCGCGCCCTGCCAGCGCACCTGGCGCACTTCCGCTGCCGACAGCCGGTACGCGCCCTCGCGGTAGCGGCGCGCTTCCAGTTCGCCGGTGGCGAAGGCCTTGACCACCGGCAGCAGTTCCAGCTGCTGCGCGGCCAGCGCCGACTGGTCCGCCCAGGCCTGCATGCTGGCCTGCCCCAATGGCCGCAGGCGGCGGCCGGCCAGCTTGAGCAGGACGAACAACAGCGGCAGCAAGCAGGCGATGGCCAGTGCGATCAGCGGCGCCAGCCGCCACATCACCAGCAGGGCGCCGAGGAAGGTCAGCAGCAGCGGCAGCAGCGGCAGCGCGACGGCGACGATGAACTCGCCCAGGCGGTGGATGTCGCCGGTCAGCAAGGCCAGCACATCGCCACGCCGGCGTTCGGCATGCCAGCCCAGCGGCAGGGCCTGCAGATGCGCATGCAGGCGGCAGCCGGCCTCGGCAACCAGCCGGCTGCTGACCTTCTGCGACTGCACCGCCACCAGATAGCCCAGCAGGGCCTGCGCCGCGAACAACCCGAACAGCGCCCACAGCAGGAGGGAAATCCCCTGCGCCTGCAACAGCCGCCCGGCCACCTGCCCGCCCAACCAGGGCTGCAACAGGGTGGCCACGCTCTGCGCAAGCATCAGCAGCAGGGCCAGCAACAGGGCCGGCAACTGCGGGCGCAACCACGGCCCCCACTCGCGCCAGGCAGCCCGCGCATCCATCGTCAAGACCCCCTGTTGCGCATTCCGATCAACGCCCCCACGCCACTCTATCCGCATTGTGCTGCAGCCAGTGTTCCAGCAACAGCAACGTTCTCAGGCGCCACACGGCGCTGATGTCACCCGCCTGCCAGCGGCTGGCCGCCTGCAGGATGGCCGCGCGGTCCACGTAGGGCGCGATCGCCGGACCACTGCCACGGAAATCGCGGACCAGCCCCTCCAGCACCGGCTGCAGCATGAGACGGTCGAAGTGCGAGCCAAGATGCAGCTTGTCGCCGCGCCAGACCACCTCGGCCGGCAGCAGCGGCTCGACCGCGCGCCGCATCATCCACTTCAGATGACCTTCGCGCAGGCGAAACTCCAGCGGCAGCCAGGCCGCGAACTCGATCAGGGCGCGATCGAGCAGCGGACAGCGCATTTCGATCCCGGCATGCCGCATGCGTTGCTGGAAGCGGGCCGTGCCCTCCTGTGTGATCAGCCCCATGAAGCTCTCGGTAGGCAAGCCGGAGGCCGGCGAACGCGGTCGCCGCAATGAGGCCAGATAGTCGCGCATGCGCGTGCGCAGTTCGAATCGCTTGATGGTCTTCTGATTCAGGCAGGCCGCGCGCAGGCGGGGGGTCATCTCCAGGTGCGCACGCAGATCGCGGATACGCTCGCGCAGCCACCAGGGCAGACGGCTGCTCACGCGCAGACGCCGCACCTCCGCCTCCATCCACGGCTCGACCGAGAGCGCATCCTGCAGCCGGGCATTGCGCAAGGCCTCGCCGCACCCGGCGCGCACCTGACGCTCCAGCAGATCCTCGTAGAAAAACAGCAGGTCGCCATCCAGGCCGTTCATCATCACCTGCACACCGGCATCTGCGGCCTGCCGCTCGAACAGAGGCAGAAACCCGTTGCGCCCGTAGATGAAACGCGGCAACTGCGCGGCGACCATGCGCGCCTGTGCGATCGATGCCTGCGGGTCGGCCAGATCGACCACTTGCGCGGGCATCCCGGTAAACGACAACGCGGCCTCGATGGCGCGGGTCT
>CAYYAT010000154.1:0-848 GCA_964469595.1 uncultured Thermomonas sp. | reverse complement strand
GGCCCGCACCCGTCCAGGTGCGTGCCGGTTTGCCAACGCCAGCACCGCCGCCGAATCCAGTCCGCCGCTGAACTGGACGCCGGCCTGCACGCCATCTGCCAACCGCTTGCGCACGGCCTCCTCCAGATGCCAGCGCACCCCTTCCGTCCAACCGTCGAGGTCGTCCGACGCCAGTCCGGGATTGCGCTGGCCGGGCCGCCACCAGCGCCGCACCTGCAGACGCCCCGGCCCGGCGGTGAGCACGTGCGCGGCCGGCAGCCGGTCCACTCCGGCGATCTCAGGCTCACGATGCGCCAGCTGCTCGGCGCCGAACAGCGGCTCCAGCAGGCGGTGCTCCGGAATCCGCGCATCCAGCCCGCAGCGTTCGGCCACCACCTCGGGCGTGGAGCCGAACACGATCCCGCGCGCCGGATCGAAGCGGTAGAACAGCGAGCGCATGCCGACCGGATCGACCGCTGCGAACATCTGGCGCCGGCGCCCGTCGCACACCAGCAGCGCGAAGTCGCCATCCAGATGCTCCAGCAGGCCCTCGCCCCAGCGCTGCCAGGCACGCAGCAGCAGCGACAGCGGCGCACGCGCCTCTGCCGCGGGCGCCCCCAGCGCACGACACAGGCGATCGGCGTCATACAGCGCGGCATCGGCCACCAGCAGCACGCCGGTTTCGGGGTCCAACTGCCAGCCAAGCGCCTCCCCCGACAGCGGCGCGCCCCAGCTACCGACCGCGAGCGCGCCCTCCGGCGAGCGCCATCCCATGCCCTCTACCACCGCCGACGAGTGCCCCAGGCCAGCCTGGCCACCGTCCAGCCGGAACTCCCCCACCACCCCGCGCATCCGCACCTCGTCCCTGG
>CAYYAT010000153.1:3179-5015 GCA_964469595.1 uncultured Thermomonas sp. | reverse complement strand
CCCTGCTGCAGGCGTGGGCCGACCGGCGCGGGGTGGACGGCGATATCGAAGCGGCATGGGCGCGCCTGCACGCCGACGAGTGAGGCCCTGCGAAGCGTGGCGGAGCGCGGACCGCTGCGCGGCCAGCGCGTGTGCCGCGGCGCTCAGGCCGGCAGCTGGGCCAGCACGTGTTCGGCCGAGGACACCCGGTATTCGCCCGGGGCTTCCACCCACAGGCCCTTGACGATGCCGTCCTCGGCGTACAGCGCGAAGCGCTTGCTGCGCACGCCCATCCCGTAGCCGCTGGCGTCCATCTCCAGCCCCAGCGCGCGGGTGAAGTCGGCATTGCCGTCGGCCAGCAGCTGGATCTCGGCCGGGACGTGGTAGGCATTGCCCCAGGCCTGCATCACGAAGGCATCGTTCACCGCCATGCAGGCCAGGCCGATCCCGCGCGCGCGGAAGGCATCGGCATGCGCGATGAAGCTGGGCAGGTGGCGCTCGGAGCAGGTGGGGGTGAAAGCGCCGGGCACCGAGAACAGCACCAGCTTGCGATGGTCGAACAGGGTCGGGGTGTCGAGCTTGTGCACCCCGCTGGCGTCGATGAACTGCAGCACCGCTTCCGGGATGCGGTCGCCGATCTGGATGGCCATGGTGCGATCTCCTGCGGCTGAAAAAATCCTGACTGCCCGCGCCTGCCGGCGCGGCGGCCTCTTGACGGGCGGAGGCGGCATTCCCATCTACCGGCACGCGGCGACGGTGCGCCGCCACCAGCAGGAGGACGACATGAACCCGATCACTCATACCCACGATCCGCGTTTCGCGCAAGCCTCGCGTCGCCAGGCCGCGCCGGCCGACGACCTGCGCCAGCTGTTCGAGCGTTTCTTCCAGATGGGCGATTTGTCCGACGGTTCGTCGGTGGTCACCAGCCAGTGGACGCCGCGGGTGGACATCCGCGAGGAGGACGGTCGCTTCGTGATCCTGGCCGATCTGCCGGGGATCGACCCGGACGAGGTCGAGATCATGATGGACAAGGGCATCCTCTCGATCAAAGGCGAGCGCAAGAGCGAGGCCGAAGAGCATGCCGAGCGCTACAGCCGGATCGAGCGCCGCTACGGCATGTTCCACCGCCGCTTCGCGCTGCCCGACAGCGCCGACCCGGAGGCGATCACCGCGCGCGGCTACAACGGCGTGCTGGAGATCAGCATCCCCAAGCGCCCGGAGACCACCCCGCGCCGGATCCACGTCGGCAAGGGCGAAGGCCGCGTCTCCTGACGCACTCTCCGCGTGCGCGCCGCGGTGCAGTGCCGCGGCGCGCGCGTCTGCACGCTGCGCAGGGACGCTTGCGACTAGACTACGGCCCGCGCCATGTGCGGGCCGTGTCGTTTGACGGCGGGCTTGCGCGCAGCCGGCGCCGGCGCGATCGTGGGCCGGCGTGATCGGATCAACGGGAAGCAGCCAGGCATGGAATTCAAGGACTACTACGCCATCCTCGGGGTGGAGCCCAGCGCCGGCGAGGCGGAGATCAAGACCGCCTATCGCCGGCTGGCGCGCAAGTACCACCCGGACGTGAGCACGGAAAAGGGCGCCGAGGAGAAGTTCAAGGCGGTCAACGAGGCCTACGAGGCGCTGCGCGACCCGCAGAAGCGGGCGGCCTACGACCAGCTGCGCGCCGGCGGCTATCGGCCGGGCGACGAGATCCGGCCGCCGCCGGGCGGGTTCCATCGCGGCCCGGGCGGGCAGCCGGACTTCGATTTCGAGGAGATCTTCGCCGGCGGTGGCGCCGGCGGCGGATTCTCCGACTTCTTCGAGAACCTGTTCGGTCGCGGCGGCCCCGGCGGGCGCGGCGGGCGTGCCGGG
>CAYYAT010000153.1:0-3169 GCA_964469595.1 uncultured Thermomonas sp. | reverse complement strand
AGCAGCGTGCGTGTCACCGTCAACGGCAAGACCCTGGACGTGCGCATCCCCAAGGGCGTGCGCCCGGGCCAGGTGATCCGGCTTGCCAAGCAGGGGCGCGGCGGGCGCGACCTGCTGCTGGAAATCGAATACGCGGCCGATCCGCAGTTTGAAGTCGATGGCGTCAACATCCTCTATACGTTGCCAGTGGCGCCATGGGAGGCCGCACTGGGGGCCACGCTCAGCGTGCCGACGCTGGGCGGGCAGGTGGAATTGAAGATCCCGGCCGACTCCGAATCCGGGCGCAAGCTGCGCCTGCGTGGCCGCGGCCTGCCGGGCACCGGCGGGCAGCCGGCGGGCGACCAGATCGTGGAGCTGGAGATCCTGGCGCCGAAGGCGCATACCGAGGCCCAGCGCAAGGCCTACGCCAAGATGCGTGATGCCTTCGGGGACGATTGGCGGCGCAGCTGAGGCGTGCACCCGGCGCGGTGCCCGCCGCCGCGTTCGAGCGTCGGGGGCAGTGGATTGGGGCAGGCTCAGGCGGCCGTGCCGCCGAGGTACTGGCCGATCATCGCGGCCAGTTCGGATTCGCTGAACGGCTTGGTGATGTAGGCCTTGGCGCCCTGGCGCATGCCCCACAGGCGGTCGGTGTCCTGGTCCTTGGTGGTCACCAGGATCACCGGGATGTGCTTGGTGGTGGGTTCGCGGGTGATCGAGCGGGTGGCCTGGAACCCGTTGAGGTTGGGCATCACCACGTCCATCAGGATCAGGTCGGGCAACTCGCGCTTGGCGGCTTCCACCCCGGCCGCGCCATCCTCGGCGGTCAGCGCCTCATGGCCAAGCTTCTCCACGATGCGGCGGATGCTCATCAGCTGGGAGGGCGAATCGTCGACGATCAGGATGCGAGCCATGGAGTGTCCCCGGGTGTACCGTCCGATTGTAGCGGCCGTCCGGCCGCCTGCAAGCTGCCTAGGACTGGCCTGCGACGCGCACCACGGTACGCCCCAGCGAGCCGCCGGCGAGCATGCTGGCGAACACGTCGGGCAGGGCGTCCAGGCCGACCTCGCGGGTGCAGATCGCGTCCAGGTTGTCCGGCTTCCAGTCACGGGCCAGCCGCCGCCAGACCTCGTCGCGGATGTCGCGCGCGGTGCCGGCCGAGGCCACGCCCAGCAGCGACACGCCGCGGATGATGAAAGGCATCACCGTGGCGTGCAGCTCCGGCGAGGCGGCCAGCCCGCAGCTGGCGACGTTCCCGTAGGGCGCGGTCTGCGCCAGCAGGCTGGTCAGCATCGGTCCGCCCACGTTGTCGAGACCGCCGCCGAAGCGGGCGCTGTCCATCGGCCGGGTGGTGGATAGTGCGTCGCGGCCGAGCACGGCGCTGGCGCCCAGAGATTTCAGATAGTCGGCGTGTTCCGGCTTGCCGCTGATCGCATGCACCTCGTAGCCGGCCTTGCGGAAGATCGCGATCGCCAGCGAGCCCACGCCGCCGGTGGCGCCGGTGACGGCCAGCGGACCCAGGTCGGGCGTCTGCCGGTTCTCGACCATGCGCAGCAGGCCCAGCGCGGCGGTGAAGCCGGCGGTGCCGAGAATCATGGCTTCGCGCAGGCTAATCCCCGCAGGCAGCGGGATCACCCAGCGCGCATCCAGCCGCGCGTATTCGGCATAGCCGCCGTCGCGGGTTTCCGACAGCCCGCTGCCGGTGACCAGCACGGCGTCGCCTTCCTTGAACGCGGGGGCGGCGGAGGCGACGACATGGCCGGCGACATCGATGCCACCCACCAGCGGGAACGTGCGCAGAATCTTGCCTTTGCCGGTGCCGGCCAGCGCATCCTTGTAGTTGACCGAGGAGTAGGCCGTCCGGATGACGACCTCGCCGGGATTGAGATCGTCGAGCGCGATGGTTTCAAGGCCGCTGCGATAGCCGTCCTGGCCATCGTCGCCGTGGATGCGGAAGGCGCGGAAACGAGGGGGGGTGCTCATACGTCCTCCGGGGTGAGCTTCAGCTGCGAGCGGCGCTTCTCGTCCAGCCACTTGTCGGCCTGCGCCGGCACGTAGCCTTGCATCCATGCCAGCAGGGCATCGATGTCGCCGCCGTGCCACATGTCGGTGCGCTGCTCGGGGTGCAGGAAGCGCTCGCGCACCATGGTATCCAGCATCGCCATCAGCGGCTGCCAGAAGCCGTTCACGTCGAGGAAGGCGCACGGCTTCTTGCCCAGGCCCAGCTGGCGCCAGGTCAGCATCTCGAACATCTCGTCCAGGGTGCCGAAGCCGCCGGGCAGGGCGACGAAGCCGTCGGCCAGTTCGAACATCCGCGCCTTGCGGGTGTGCATGGAGTCGACCACTTCCAGCCGGGTGAGGCCCTTGTGCGCGACCTCCCAGTCCACCAGCTGCTGCGGGATGACGCCGACCACCTCGCCGCCGCCCGCCAGCACGGCGTCGGCCACCGTGCCCATCAGCCCGACGTTGCCGCCGCCATACACCAGCGCGATGCCGTCGCGCGCCAGGCGCGCGCCGAAGTCGCGGGCCAGCCCGGCATAGGCCGGATCGCCGCCGGCGTTGGAACCGCAATAGACGCAGAGGGTTTTCATCCGTGAGCCTTGGAATGGGTGAGCAGGAACTGCACCGCGCTCATGCCGGCGAACCCGGCCAGCGCGGCGAGCAGGAAGCAGAGCCAGACCGGCCAGCCCGCTTTCAGCGACAGGCTCAGTGCCGGGAAGAACAGCAGGCCGCCGAGCACGAACCAGAAAATCTCCATCGAGAGATTTGCCACGCGCTGGGTATCGCCGGTCTCCGCGTACAGCCAGCCAAGCACCAGCAGCGAGGTCACTGGCAGCGCCGCGACCAGCGCGCCCAGCAGGCCGGGACGCTTGGCCAGGCCCGAGGCGAGCAGCACCAGCGCCACCGTGATCGTCGTCTTGAGCAGGAACTGCAGGGGCATCGGCGCATTCAGCCTCGAAATGCGAACGGCGCCACGCGGGCGCCGTCCGGGGATGCGGGCGGCCTCAGTTGGCCTTGTGGATCGCCCGCTTGTGCACCGCCATCGCGGCGTCGTGCACGGCTTCGCTCAGCGACGGGTGGGCGTGGCAGATGCGCGCCAGGTCGTCGGCGCTGCCCTTGAACTCCATCGCCAGCACGCCTTCGTGGACCAGCTCGGACACGTTGGCGCCGACCAGGTGCATGCCGAGGATGG
>CAYYAT010000152.1:0-5037 GCA_964469595.1 uncultured Thermomonas sp. | reverse complement strand
CTTGGATTTGTAGCATGATCCCGGTCGTTCTGGAAGCCCTGCCGCCTCTCCGCGTCCGGACCCGGCTTGGGGTGTGTGCCCATGCTCCGGCGACGGCCCCGGGCTGGCAGTGCGTCGGCCTTGCGGCCGCCGCCTGCCCGCGCGCTACTCTGGCGCGCGGATCGGCCCGGGACCACCCTTGCACGGGATCGCTGCAAGGGTCGCCCAGTTGCCGGATCGCGCATTCGTCGATCCGGCGGTTGTTGCGTCCCGCCCGATGGCGGGGGAAGGTCCGCGGCGTGCGCCTCAGCGCGCCCCGCGGCCCTTCAGGTTGGCCTTCTTCAGCAGGCTCTCGTACTGATGCGACATCAGGTGCGCCTGGATCTGCGCGATGAAGTCCATCACCACCACCACCACGATCAGCAGCGAGGTGCCACCGAAGTAGAAGGACGTACCCAGCTTGGTGCGCATCACTTCGGGAAGCAGGCACACCAGCACCAGGTACAGGGCGCCGGCACCGGTCAACCGGGTCAGCACGCCGTCGATGTACTCGCCGGTGGCGCGACCGGGGCGGATGCCCGGGATCAGCGCGCCCGACTTCTTCAGTTTGTCGGCGGTTTCCTGCGAGTTGAACACCAGCGCGGTGTAGAAGAACGCGAACCCGATGATCAGCGCCGCCAGCAGGATCATGTGCAGCGGCTCGCCCGGCGACAGCATCTGGCTGACCTTCTGCAGCCATACGGTGGCGGCGCTGCCGGACTGCCCGAACCAGGTCGAGGCGGTGGCCGGGAACATGATCAGCGAGGACGCGAAGATCGGGGGGATCACGCCCGCCATGTTGAGTTTCAGCGGCAGGAACGAGCTCTGGTTCTGGTAGCCGCCGCGGCCGCCCTGGCGGCGCGCGTAGTTCACGGTGATGCGGCGCTGGCCGCTCTCCATGAACACCACGAACCAGGTCACCGCGATCACGATCGCCAGGATCACGAACACGGTGATCCACTGCATCTCGCCGGCGTTGGCCTGCTGCAGGGTATGCAGCACGGCGCCCGGCAGGCCGGCGACGATGCCGGCAAAGATGATCAGCGAGATGCCGTTGCCGATGCCGCGCTCGGTCACCTGCTCGCCCAGCCACATCAGGAACACGGTACCGGCGGTCAGCGAAACCACCGCGGTCAGCACGAAGCCCGGGCCGGGGTTGTACACCACCGGGATGCCGCTACCAGCACCCTGGTGCTGGAGTGCGATCGCGATGCCGGCTGCCTGGAAAATCGCCAGGAACACCGAACCGATGCGCGAGTACTGGGTGATCTTGCGGCGCCCGGACTCACCCTCCTTCTGCATCGCCTTCAGGCTGGGCAGGATCTGCACCATCAGCTGCATGACGATGGAGGCCGAGATGTAAGGCATCACGTTCAGTGCGAACAGGCTGAAGCGCGAGAGCGCGCCGCCGGAGAACATGTTGAACATGTCCACCACGGTGCCCTTCTGCGCATTCATCAGCTGCAGCATGGCCTCGGGATTCACGCCCGGCACCGGGATGTAGCACCCGATGCGGTAGACGATCAGCGCGCCGACCACGAACAGCAGGCGCGAGCGAAGTTCCGTGAACTTGCCCGCGCCCATCAGCCCCGACAGTGCATCCGCGGTTCGCGACATGCGCCGATTACTCCGCCAGCTTGCCGCCGGCCGCCTCGATCGCGGCCTTGGCGCCAGCGGTCGCAGCGATGCCCTTCAGCACGAAAGCCTTGGTCAACTCGCCCTTGGCCACGATCTTGGCGCGCTTGGCGGTGCTCGACACCAGGCCGGCTGCCTTCAGCGCCGCGAAATCGACGTCGCCGGCCGGCAGCGAGTCCAGCTTGTACAGCAGGACCTCGGCGGTGTCCTTGGCCACCAGCGAGCGGAAGCCGATCTTCGGCAGGCGGCGCTGCATGGGCATCTGGCCGCCTTCGAAGCCAGCCTTGATCTTGCCCTTGCCGGCACGTGCGAACGAACCCTTATGGCCGCGACCGCAGGTCTTGCCAAGGCCGGAACCGATGCCACGGCCGACGCGGACGCGCTCCTTGCGGGCGCCATCGGCGGGCTTGAGTGTATTGAGCTTCATGCGATTACTCCTCCACCCGCACCAGGTAGTGCAGCTGATTGATCAGGCCGCGCACCTGCGGGCTGTCCTTCAGCTCGCGGACGCTGTTGAGCTTGCCGAGGCCGAGCGCCTTCACCGACAGGCGATGGCGCGCCTGGGTGCCACGCAGGCCCTTGACCAGACGGACCTTGACGGTCTTGCCTTCGTTAGCCATGGATCAGGTCCTCCACCTTCTTGCCACGCTTGGCGGCGATCTTGGCCGGCGAGTGCATCGCCTCCAGGCCCTTGACCGTCGCGCGCACCAGGTTGATCGGGTTGCGCGAACCGACGGCCTTCGCCAGCACGTTCTTCACGCCCACCGCTTCCAGCACGGCGCGCATGGCACCGCCGGCGATCACGCCGGTACCTTCCGATGCCGGCTGCATGTACACGCGGGCGGCGCCGTGGCCGGCCTTCACCGCGTGGAACAGGGTGCCGTTGTTCAGGTCTACGGAGCGCAGGTTCTTGCGCGCGCCTTCCATCGACTTCTGGATGGCCACCGGCACTTCGCGCGCCTTGCCATAGCCGAAACCGACGCGGCCGGCGCCGTCGCCCACCACCGTCAGCGCGGTGAAGGTGAACTGGCGGCCACCCTTGACGGTCTTGCTGACGCGATTGACGGCGACCAGCTTCTCGATCATGCCGTCATCGACTTTTTCCTCGCGGGGACCGCGATCGCGGCCGCGGGATTCGCGTTGCTCTGCCATTTCGATGTCTCGATTGATTGATGGGATTTGCGGCATCGCCGCTTATCGTTGTGATGTACCGCGGATGGATCGCCGACCCCGCAACCGGAGCTGACGCCCGGCGCCACTTGCGCCGGCAAGCGGGTGGGCGGGCCAGGGCCCGCCGCACGCCGTTAGAACTGCAGGCCGCCCTCGCGGGCCGCGTCGGCCAGGGCCTTGATGCGGCCGTGGTAGCGGTAGCCGGAGCGGTCGAACGCCACCTTCTCGATGCCGGCGGCCTTGGCGCGCTCGGCGATCATGCGACCGACCTTGGCGGCAGCCTCGGCGTTCTTGCCGCTCTTCAGGCCGTCCTTGACGTCGGCCTGCACGGTCGAGGCCGATGCCAGCACCTTGGCGCCGTCGGCAGTGAACAGCTGGGCGTACAGGTGCTGGCCGGTGCGCAGCACCGACAGACGCGGGACGCCGAGTTCGCGAATGCGCGCGCGGGTGGACTTGGCGCGGCGCAGGCGGGCGATTTTCTTTTCCATTGTCTTGGTCTCCGAAAGCTGAAGGCTGGGCATATCCCGGAAGGTCCGCCAGGCAGTGGCGGCGCTTGCGGGGAGTGGCCGTTAGGCCTTCTTGGCTTCCTTGCGGATGATGGTTTCGTCGGAATACTTCACGCCCTTGCCCTTGTAGGGCTCCGGCGGACGATAACCACGGATCTTGGCCGCCACCTCGCCCACCAGCTGCTTGTCGGCGCCGGCGACCAGAACCTCGGTCTGGGTCGGGGTGGTGATGGTGATGCCGGCCGGCGGGGCGTACAGGATCGGGTGCGAGTACCCAAGCGACAGGCTCAGGTCCTTGCCCTGCATGGCGGCGCGGTAGCCCACGCCGACCAGCTCGAGCTTGCGCTCGAAGCCGGCGCTGACGCCGTGCACCATGTTGGCGACGATCGCGCGCAGGGTGCCGGTCAGCGGCACCAGCGAGGCATCGTTGGCGGAGAGCAGCGCGTGGCCGTCTTCCACCTTGACGTCGATCCCGGCCGGCTTGGCGACGCTCAGGGTGCCCTTCGGGCCCTTGACGCTGATCGATTCCGGCTGGACGTTGACTTCGACACCCTTGGCCAGGGCGACGGGCTTCTTGGCGACTCGGGACATGTGTGCGACTCCCTTAGGCCACGATGCACAGGACTTCACCGCCGACGCCCTGCTGGCGCGCCTGCGAGTCGGTCATGATGCCCTTGGAGGTGGAAATGATGGCGATGCCGAGGCCACCAAGCACCTTCGGCAGCGCATCCTTGCCGCGGTACTGGCGCAGGCCCGAGCGCGACACGCGCTTCAGGGTCTCGATCACCGGCTTGCCTTCGAAATACTTCAGCGCGATCTCGAGTTCGGCCTTGGCGCCGACCTGGGTCACGCGGGCGTCGGCGATGTAGCCCTCGTCCTTGAGGACGTTGGCGATCGCGACCTTGGTCTTGGAGGACGGCATCTTCACCGCCGGCTTGCCGACCGCGGCCGCATTCTTGATGCGAACCAGCATGTCGGCGATGGGATCAGTCATGCTCATTTGGATTCACCTGATGAGTAGCACCGATATCCGCTTTCGCGAAAATCTGTCTGGGTTGTGGATGCCGCGCCGGGAGACGGGGCATTTGCAGCAGCCACAAGCCCCGCATCGCTGCGGGGCCGGGCTCGGCTGCCCCCGGTTGCACGGAAGGCAGCTTTCTAGTGTAGCAGGTTCCGCCCCGTCGTGGGTGGATTACCAGCTGGCCTTGCGCAGGCCGGGGACATCGCCGCGCATGGTGGCCTCGCGCAGCTTGTTGCGGCCAAGGCCGAACTTGCTGTACACGGCGCGCGGACGCCCGGTCAGGGCGCAGCGGGTGGTCTGGCGGGACGGCGAGGAATCGCGCGGCAGCTTCTGCAGCTTGGTTGCCGCCGCCATCTTCTCCTCGTAGGACGCATCCTGGCTGGAGATGACCTTCTTCAGCGCCTCGCGCTTGGCGGCATGCTGCTTGGCAAGCTTGGCGCGCTTGGCCTCGCGATTGATCATGGAAGTCTTGGCCATGACGTGTCCTTAGTTGCGGAACGGGAAGCGGAAGGCCTCGAGCAGGGCCTTGGCCTCGGCATCGGTCTTCGCGGTGGTGGTGATCGCGATGTCCATGCCGCGCATCGCATCGACGGCATCGAAGTCGATCTCGGGGAAGATGATCTGTTCCTTCACGCCCAGGTTGTAGTTGCCGCGGCCGTCGAACGAACGCCCCGACACGCCGCGGAA
>CAYYAT010000151.1:0-5117 GCA_964469595.1 uncultured Thermomonas sp. | reverse complement strand
GCTGCCCGAGGGCGGCGCGCTGCCGCGCGAAGTGGAGCAGCTGCGCGCCCGCTGCGGCGCGGCGCCGGCGGGCTGAGACCGCAAGGGCCGGCCCGCCGCGGCCTACAGCGGCAGTGGCGCCTGCAGCGGCTCGATGCTGCCTTCGCCGCGCATGACCTTCTTGAACTCCTTGCGCGACACCGAGACGTAGCGCTCGTTGCCGCCGATCTCCACCTGCGGCGCGTCCACGCGCACGGTCATGGTCGCCTTGCTGCCGCTGTGGCAGATCGTCTTGATCTCCTGCAGCTCGTCGGCCCAGGCCAGCAGGTACTGGCTGCCTTCGAACAGCTCGCCGCGGAAGTCGGTGCGCAGGCCGTAGCAGAGCACCGGGATGCGCAGCGCATCCACCACTTCCGACAGCTGCCAGACCTGCGGCTTGGTCAGGAACTGCGCCTCGTCCACCAGCACGCAGTGCAGCGCGCCGCGCGCGGCGATGTCTGCCTCCACGACGCGCTGCAGGTCGTCGCCCTGGCCGAACGCGAGGCCATCGGCCTGCAGGCCGATCCGCGAGGCCACGGTGCCGCTGCCGGCGCGGAAGTCGAGCTTGGGGGTGAGGATGGCCACCCGCATCCCGCGTTCGCGGTAGTTGTAGGCCGATTGCAGCAGGGTCGTGGTCTTCCCCGCGTTCATCGCGGAGTAGTAGAAGTAGAGCTTCGCCATGCACGGATTCTACCGGCGCACAAGGCTGGCATGCGCCGCGCCGGGCTTCGACAATGGCACCGATGTCACGCGATCCCCTCCACGGCCTCAACCCCCCCCAGCGCGCGGCGGTCCTGCACACCGAGGGCCCGCTGCTGGTGCTGGCCGGCGCCGGCAGCGGCAAGACCCGGGTGATCGTGGAGAAGATCGCGCACCTGGTGCAGACCGGGCGCTACCCGGCGCGGCGGATCGCGGCGATCACCTTCACCAACAAGTCCGCCCGCGAGATGCGCGAGCGCGTCGGCAAGCGCCTGAAGGGCGATACCGCGCAGGCGCTGACCGTCAGCACCTTCCACGCGCTGGGGCTGAGGATCGTCCAGACCGACCACGCCAAGCTGGGCCTGCGGCGCGGCTTCTCGATCTTCGACGCCGATGATTCCGCCTCGCAGATCAAGGACCTGCTGCCGCCCGGCAGCAAGCCCGATGCGGTGGCGGCGATGCAGCAGCTGATCAGCCGCGCCAAGAACGCCGGCCTGTCGCCGGAACAGGCGGCGGAAGCCGCGCGCAGCACCCGCGAGCGCGAAGCGGCCGCCCTGTATGCGCGCTACCAGCAGCGGCTGGCCGCGTTCAACGCGGTGGATTTCGACGACCTGATCCGGCTGCCGGTGCAGCTGCTGGAGAATGACGAAGACGCGCGGATGGGCTGGCGCGAGCGCATCGGCTACCTGCTGGTGGACGAGGCGCAGGACACCAACGACGCGCAGTACCGGCTGCTGAAGGCGATCGCCGGCGCGGCCGGGCAGTTCACCTGCGTGGGCGACGACGACCAGAGCATCTACGCCTGGCGCGGCGCCAACCCGGACAACCTGCTGGCGCTGGGCAGCGACTACCCGGCCCTGAAGATCATCAAGCTGGAGCAGAACTACCGCTGCTCCAACCGCGTGCTGCGCGCGGCGAACGCACTGATCGCCCACAACCCGCACGAACATCCCAAGACGCTGTGGAGCGAGGCCGCCGACGGCGAGCGCATCCGCGTGTGGGAATGCCGCGATGCCGCGCACGAGGCCGAGAAAGTCGCAGCCGAGATCCAGTTCATCGCCAGGCAGCATGCCGCCGCCGACGGCAGCCTGCCGTGGGGTGAGTTCTGCATCCTGTTCCGCGGCAACCACCAGAGCCGCGCGCTGGAAAAGGCGCTGCAGCTGCTGCGCATTCCGTATCACCTCAGCGGCGGCACCGCCTTCCTCGATCGCGGCGAGGTGAAAGACGCGCTGGCCTGGCTGCGCCTGCTGGCCAATCCCGACGACGACGCCGCCTTCCTGCGCGCGGTGCAGGCGCCCAACCGCGGCGTCGGCGCCGGCACGCTGGCGAAGCTGGGCGGGCTGGCCCACCAGAAACACCTGCCGCTGGCGCGCGCCGCCGAATCCATGTCGGTGGCCCAGCAGCTGCCGGCGCGCGCGGCGAACGCGCTGCAGGGGTTTTCGGCGATCGTGCAGGGCCTGCGCGCGGACGCCCGCACGCTGCCGCCGGCCGAGCTGGTGCGCCGGCTCAACGAGCGCTCGGGCCTGCTGGCCGCGCTGCGCGCTGCGTGCAAGGACGAGGCCCAGTTCCAGGCGCGCCGGCGCAACCTCGACGAACTGGCGGACTGGTTCGACGGCCCCAAGACCTCCGGCCCCGGCGAGCTGGCCGCCGCGCTGGCGCTGCTCTCGCACGCCGACAAGGGCGAGCCCGGCAACCAGGTGCGCCTGATGTCGATGCACGCCTCCAAGGGCCTGGAGTTCCGCTTCGTGTTCATCGTCGGGGTGGAGGACGGCAACCTGCCGCACGAGGCCAGCCTCGAGGAGGGGCGCATCGACGAGGAGCGGCGGCTGTTCTACGTCGGCATCACGCGGGCGAAGGAACGGCTGTGGCTGTCGTATGCGAAGGAAGCCCAGCGCTGGGGCGACAAGCTGCGGCTGTCGCCCAGCCGCTTCCTGGACGAGCTGCCGGCGGAGGAGCTGCAGCGCGACGGCGCCGACCCCGAGGCCGAAGCCGCGCAGCGGGCGGAGCGCCGCCGCGCCAGCTTCGCCGACATCCAGGCCCTGCTGGCGGACTGACCCGACCGCGGCCGGGCGCACGCAAACACGGCGGTCATCCCCCAGACGTACAATCGGCCGCATTCGTCTTCCCGGAGTCCGCCATGCGTTCCCCCCTCGTCGTCTCCGTGCTGGCCGCCGCGCTGGCACTGTCCGCCTGCCAGAGCATGCCGCGCGCCGCGCAGGCACCGGTCGCCGCACCGCCCTCCCCCGCGGTGGCCGCTGCCGCGCCCGCGCCGGCACCCGCCGCGCTGCCCAACGACAACCTCAACGCCACTCTGTGGATGCAGCAGACGGTGGAATACGCGGCCGTCACCCAGACCGTGTACCGCGCGGCCGAGGCGCGCCTGGACCAGGCTCTGAAGGACAAGACCTGGGATGCGCTGGTGCCGGAGGAGCGCGAAAAACCGGCCGCGAACCTGCCGCCCGCGGTGATCGTGGACGTGGACGAGACCGTGCTCGACAACTCGCCCTACCAGGCGCGGCTGGTGCGCAACGGCGAGGAATACAACGAGGTCACCTGGGCCGACTGGGTCAACGAGCGCAAGGCGCGCGCGATCACCGGCGCGGTGGCCTTCGCCAAGGCCGCGGCGGCGCGCGGCATCACCGTCATCTATATCTCCAACCGCGCGGTGGACCTCGACAAGCCGACCTTCGAGAATCTGAAGTCGGAAGGTTTCCCGATCAAGGACGCCAGTGTGTTCATGGGCCTGGGCACGTTCGTGCCGGGCTGCGAACAGAACGGCACCGAGAAGGACTGCCGGCGCCGCCTGGCCAGCCGCAGCTACCGCATCCTGCTGCAGGTGGGCGACCAGCTGGGCGATTTCGTGCAGATCATCAGCAACACCCCGGAAGGCCGCGCCGCGCTGTTCAAGCAGTACCAGGACTGGTTCGGCCAGCGCTGGTTCATGCTGCCCAACCCGTCCTACGGCAGCTGGGAGCCGGCGCTCTTCAACAACGACTGGACCCAGCCGGCCGACGTGCGCCGTAAGGCCAAGCAGGATGCGCTGAAGATTGATTACTGAATCAATCAGTTATCCGTCATTTTTGATACTTGAAATCAATTCTGCGGGGCACTAGGCTCGTCCCATCCGGCACCGCCCGGAACCCCGCCACAACTGCTGTCCTCCGGCTCCGCCGGACTTAAAGGAGGCCCCGGGCCTCCTTTTTCTTGCCCGCGCCCCGGCGCGGCCGGATCAACGTTCCAGGATCGCCACCACGCCCATGCCGCCGGCGGTGCAGATCGACACCAGGCAACGGCCGCGGCCGCGCTGCTTGAGCTCCTTGGCGGCAGTGGCGACGATGCGCGCGCCGGTGGCGGCGAACGGATGGCCGGTGGCCAGCGAGGAGCCGTTCGGGTTGATCCGGTTGGGGTCGATCCGGCCCAGCGGGGCGGATAGCCCGAGGCGGTCGCGGCAGTAGTCTGCGCTCTCCCAGGCGCGCAGGGTGCACAGCACCTGCGCCGCGAACGCCTCGTGGATCTCGTAGAAATCGAAGTCTTGCAGGGACAATCCATTGCGCGCCAGCAGCTCGGCGACGGCCACCGTGGGCGCCATCAGCAGGCCCTCACCATGCACGAAATCCACCGCCGCCACCTGCGCATCACGGATGTGGCACAGCACCTCGTAGCCGTGCGCATTGGCCCAGTCGTCGCTGGCCAGCAGGCAGGCGGCGGCGCCATCGGTGAGCGGGGTGGAATTGCCGGCGGTCAGGGTGCCGCGGCCGGAGGTCTTGTCGAACGCGGGCTTGAGCGTGGCCAGCTTCTCGATGCTGGTGTCCGGGCGCAGGATGTTGTCGCGCGACACGCCGCGGAAGCTCACCACCAGGTCGTCGAAAAACCCGCGCGCATAGGCGGCGGCCAGCTTGTGGTGGGAATCGGCGGCCAGCGCGTCCTGCGCCTCGCGCGGGATGTTCCACTCCTTCGCCATGTCCTCGCAGTGCTGGCCCATCGACTTGCCGGTGCGCGGCTCGGCCACGCCCGGAAACTCGGGCTTGAGCTCGGACGGGCGAAAGCCCTTGAACCCCGCCAGCTTCTGCCCGAAGGTCTTGGCCGCGGCCGCGCGCAGCAGGCGCTGGCGCAGGGTCTTGCCGTACACGATCGGCACGTCCGAGGTGGTATCGGAGCCGCCACCGATGCCGGCCTCGATCTGGCCCGTCGCGATCTTCCCGGCGATCAATAGCAGGCTGTCCAGCGAGGTGCCGCAGGCGCGCTGCAGGGTGATCCCGGGCGTGCGCGGCGACAGGCCGGAGGACAACGTGGCCTCGCGCGCCAGGTTCCAGTCCGAGGAGTGCTTGATCACGGCGCCCATCGCCACCTCGCCCAGCTGCTGCCCGTGCAGGCCGAACTTTTCGACCAGCGCGCCCAGG
>CAYYAT010000150.1:4017-5167 GCA_964469595.1 uncultured Thermomonas sp. | reverse complement strand
TCAGCAGGCCGGCGCGGGTGGTCGCGCCGATCAGGGTGAACGGCGGCAGGTCGAGCTTGATCGAGCGCGCGGCCGGCCCCTCGCCGATCATGATGTCGATCTGGCAGTCCTCCATCGCCGGGTAGAGGATCTCCTCGACCACCGGCGACAGGCGGTGGATCTCGTCCACGAACAACACGTCGTGCGGCTGCAGGTTGGTCAACAGCGCGGCCAGGTCGCCGGCCTTCTCGATCACCGGGCCGGACGTCACCCGCAGGTTCACGCCCAGCTCGTTGGCGATGACGTGCGAGAGCGTGGTCTTGCCGAGGCCCGGCGGGCCGAAGATCAGCACGTGGTCCAGCGCCTCGCCGCGGCCCTTGGCGGCCTCGATATAGATCTGCATCTGCTCGCGCACCGGGGCCTGGCCGAGGTATTCGTGCAGGTGCCTGGGGCGGATGCTGGCGTCCAGCGCGTCTTCTTCGCGACGGGCGACGGGGGCGACGATGCGATCCTGGCTCATGCGCCTATGGTATAGGAGCCGCCGCGGCCGGCGGCCCGCGCGGGCGCGCTAGATTTCGACCTGCGCGCCCAGCTCCACCAGCCGGTTGCCGGGGATGCGGAAGAAGTTGCTGGCCGGGGCGGCGTTGCGATGCATGAACGCGAACAGCTTGTCGCGCCAGATCGGCATGCCGCGGTGGCGGCTGGCGACGATGCTCTCGCGGCTGACGAAATAGGTGGTGTCCATCGGATTGAACACCAGCTCGCACTGGTCGCAGGACTGCATCAGCGCCAGCGGCACGTCCGGGGTCTCCATGAAGCCGTAGCGCACGATCACCCGGTAGAAATCCTCGCCGCCGATCGACTCGATCTTCAGCCGCTTGCCCTTCGGCGCGTACGGCAGGTCCAGCGTCTCCACGGTCAGGAACACGTTGTGCTGGTGCAGCACCTTGTTGTGCTTGAGGTTGTGCAGCAGCGCATGCGGCACCATGTCCGGGCTGGCGGTCAGGAACACCGCGGTGCCCGGCACACGCACCGGCGGCGCCAGCATCAGCCCGGGCAGGAAGGTGTCGAGCTGGATGCCTTCCTTGCGCACCTCGGCGCTGAGCAGCTCGCGTCCGCGCCGCCGATCGAAGCGACATTCACGCTGGGCGTGGCGCCCGCGTTGCGGTTC
>CAYYAT010000150.1:0-3982 GCA_964469595.1 uncultured Thermomonas sp. | reverse complement strand
GGCGCCGTTGGCGATCACGAACGCGCACTCCACCGCGGCGAACACCACGCACAGCGGCAAGACCCAGCGCCGCCAGCGCGGCCAGAGGGCGTAGGCCACCATCGCCAGCAGCAGGGTGTCGATCAGCATGGTCAGCGACACCGAGATGCCGTAGGCGGTGGCCAGCGCGGTGGAGGTGCGGAACGCCAGCACCAGCGACACCACCAGGATCGCCAGCGTCCAGTTGATGCCGGGCACGTAGATCTGCCCGATGGTGTCGCTGGACGTGTGCTTGATCCGCATGCGCGGGATGTAGCCCAGCTGCATGGCCTGGCGCGCCACCGAGAACGCGCCGGTGATCACCGCCTGCGAGGCAATCACGGTGGCGGCGGTGGCCAGCATGATCATCGGCCAGCGCGCCCAGTCCGGCACCCCGATGTAGAACGGGTTGCGGATGGCGCTCGGGTCCTGCAGCACCAGCGCGCCCTGGCCGAGGTAGTTCAGCATCAGCGCCGGCAGCACGAAGTAGTACCAGCCCAGGCGGATCGGGCGCGCGCCGAAGTGGCCCATGTCGGCGTACAACGCCTCGCCGCCGGTCACCGCCAGCACCACCGCGCCGAGGATGAAGATGCCGTGGAAGTGGTGCTCCATGAAGAACCTGGCCGCCCACCACGGGTTGAACGCTTTCAGCACTTCCGGCGCGTGCAGCATGTTGAGCACGCCGATGGCCGCCAGCGAGGCGAACCAGACGATGGTGATCGGCCCGAACACCTTGCCGACCTTGGCGGTGCCGTAGCGTTGGGTGGCGAACAGCGCCAGCAGCACCAGCACGGTCAGCGGCACGATCCAATGGTGCAGGCTGGGCGCGACCACCTCCAGGCCCTCGATCGCCGACAGCACCGAGATCGCCGGGGTGATCACGCCGTCACCGAAGAACAGCGAGGCGCCGAAGATGCCGAGGATGCCGACGTAGTAGGTGGCGCGCGAGCCGCGGCGCAGGGTGCGCTGGGCCAGCGCCATGAGCGCCATGATGCCGCCCTCGCCGTCGTTGTCGGCGCGCATGATGATGGTCACGTACTTGGCGGTGACGGTAACCATCAGCGCCCAGAACACCATCGACAGGATGCCGAGCACGGTGTCGTGATTGGCGGTCAGCCCGAAGTGCGGCGAGAACGCTTCCTTCAACGTGTACAGCGGGCTGGTGCCGATGTCGCCGAACACCACCCCGATGGCGCCGACCACCAGCCCGAACAGGCCGGCCTTGCCGCTATGGCCATGCCCGCCGGTGACGGGCTGCGCGGTGGAAGAAGCTGGATGAGTGGCCATGGAATCCCCTGTCCGGGCGCGCGCGGGCGCCACCGGTTCAACGCAGCGCGGACTGTAGCGCTTTCCGGATGATGGTTTCGGCGGTATCGCCGTCGCCGGCGACCTTCTTCGCCATGCGCTCGGCCTCGGCCGGCTTATAGCCCAGCGCCTGCAGCGCGGTGATGGCTTCGCCCAGCGGATCGCCGGACAGCCCGGTGCTGGCGGCGACCGGGCCGCCGGCCAGGTCGGCCGCGCGGTCGCGCAGTTCCACCACCATGCGCTCGGCGGTCTTCTTGCCAATCCCGGGAATACGGGTCAGCGCGGTGACGTCGCCGGCCTGCACCAGTCGCGCGAACTCGTCCACCGACGTGCCGGACAGCACCGCCAGCGCGATCTTCGCGCCGATGCCGGAAACTTTCTGCACGTCGCGGAACAGGCGCCGCTCGCCCTCGCGCAGGAAGCCGTACAGCGACACGCTGTCCTCCTTCTGCGCGTAGTGGATGAACAGGAACACCTCGCGGCCCACCTCCGGCAGGTCGTAGAACGTGCTCATCGGCGCCTCCAACTCGTAGCCGACGCCGTGCACGTCGACCACCAGCCACGGTGGCGCCTTGTGGATCAGGATGCCCTTCAACCGGCCGATCATCGCCGCCCCCTGCCCTTGCGTCCCCACGCCTCGCGCGCCGCCACGCCCAGCCGCTGCGCGCTGGCGCGCACGTGGGCGTGGGTGATGGCCACCGCCAGCGCGTCGGCGGCGTCGGCCTGCAATTTTCCGCTCAACCCCAGCATCGCACCCACCATGTGCTGCACCTGCGTCTTGTCGGCACCGCCGCTGCCCACCAGCGCCAGCTTGATTTCCTTCGCCGCGTATTCGCTCACCGGCAGGTCGCGCGCCACGCAGGCGGCGACCGCGGCGCCGCGCGCCTGGCCCAGCTTGAGCGCGCTCATCGCGTTGTTGGACAGGAACACCTGCTCCACCGCCACCTCGTCCGGCCGGAACTGCTCGATCAGCGCCCACAGCCCGTCCAGCAGCTTGCGCAGGCGCAGCGGGAACGATTCCGCGTCCAGCAGCACCAGCGGCTGGTGGTGCACATGCGCCACCCTGCCGTCCGCGGCCACGTCCACGATGCCCACGCCGGTGCGCTGGGAGCCGGGGTCGATCCCGAGGATCCGGACCGGGGCCGGGCGCGGCGCGCTGGCGGACGGGGAAAGCGACATGGCGATCGGGGCCGGCGGGCGGCGCGGCGCGTCAGCCCAGCCCGGCCGCGTTGGAGTACACGTTCTGCACGTCGTCCATGTCTTCCAGCCAGCGCAGCAGCTTCTGCACCTGCTCGGCGGCCTCGCCCTCCACGGCGGTGTCGTTGTCCGCGCGCATGGTCACCTCGGCGAAGCCGGGTGCCAACCCGGCAGCTTCCATCGCCGCCTTCACGTCCGCGAAGGCCTCTGGCGAAGTCAGCACGTCGATCGCGCCGTCCTCGGGATACACCACCACGTCGTCAGCGCCGGCCTCGATCGCGGCCTCGGTGATGCGCTCCTCGTCCGCGCCGGGAGCGTAGCTGAGCACGCCCAGCTTCCTGAACATGAAGGACACCGAGCCTTCGGTGCCGAGGTTTCCGCCGAACTTGCCGAACGCATGGCGCACGTCCGCGACGGTGCGCACGCGGTTGTCGGTGAGGCAGTCCACGATCACCGCCACCCCGCCCGCGCCGTAGCCTTCGTAGCGGATCTCTTCGTAGGTGACGCCTTCCAGCTCGCCGGTGGCTTTCTTGATCGCGCGCTCGATCACGTCCTTGGACATGTTGACGTCCAGGCCCTTGTCGATCGCCGCGCGCAGCCGCGGGTTGCCAGCCGGGTCGCCGCCACCGGCGCGCGCCGCGACCGAGATCTCGCGGATGATCTTGGTGAAGATCTTGCCGCGCTGGGCATCCTGCGCGTTCTTGCGGGCTTCGATGGAAGGACCACGTCCCATGGCGGTATCCGGGCGGTTGAACGAAGCCGCGGATTATACGGCCGGCGGCGCGGCGGGGCGGCGGTACATGAACTCGCGATCGCGCTGGGCGCCCACGATGAAGGCGTATTCGCCGGCGAAGGCGAAACCGTAGCGGGCGTAGAAGCGCTGGGCACCGTAATTCTCCGACCACACGCTGACCCACAGCGGGCGCGGGCCATCGCGCAGCAGCCAGGCCATCGCCGCGTCCATCAGCGCGCGCCCGGTGCCGCCGTTGTGGTGGCCGGCACGGACGTACAGCCGCTTCAGTTCACCGTCCTGCGGGCGCACGTCGGCGTGCGGCAGGCCGCAGGGGCCGGCCTGGGCATAGCCGATGGCGCGCCCCGCCCCGTCCTCGGCCAGCCAGAGCGCATAGGCCGGATCCGCCAGCACCCCGGCATAGGCCTGGACGCTGTGGCTCTCTTCCAGGAAAGCGCGCAGGTCCTCCGGCGCGTAGAGATGCCCGAAGGCCTCCACGAACGTCGCCGCGCCGAGCTCCGCCAGCACGGCGGCATCTGCGGGCGCGGCGCGGCGGATCGTCGCGCTCACGCCTGCGGCCGCACCTGCACGTGCACTTCCGCCAGCTGCGCGTCCGCGATCGGCGACGGCGCATCGGTCATCAGGCACTGCGCGCTGGTGGTCTTCGGGAAGGCGATGACGTCGCGGATCGACTCGGTGCCGGCCATCAGCGCGGCGATGCGGTCGATGCCG
>CAYYAT010000149.1:0-5173 GCA_964469595.1 uncultured Thermomonas sp. | reverse complement strand
TGGCCGGCCGCAAGGCGCTGGAAGACGCTGGAATCGATGCGACGCAGGTGGGCCTGCTGGTCAATACCTCGGTCAGCCGCGACTACCTGGAGCCGTCCACCGCCTCCATCGTGTCGGGCAACCTTGGCGTCAGCGACGAATGCATGACCTTCGACGTCGCCAACGCCTGCCTGGCCTTCATCAACGGCATGGACATCGCCGCGCGCATGATCGAGCGGGGCGAGATCGAGTACGCCCTGGTCGTGGACGGCGAGACCGCCAACCTCGCCTACGAGAAGACGCTCGAGCGCATGACCCGCGCTGACGTCACCGAGGAGGACTTCAGGAACGAGCTGGCCACCCTCACCCTCGGCTCCGGCGCCGCCGCGATGGTGCTGGCGCGCGCCGAGCTGGCCCCGGGCGCGCCGCGCTACAAGGGCGGCGTGACGCGTGCCGCCACCGAATGGAACAAGCTCTGCCGCGGCAATATCGACGGCATGATCACAGACACCCGCATGCTGCTGGTGGAGGGCATCAAGCTGGCCACCAAGACCTTCGAGGTCGCCAAGCAGAAGCTGGGCTGGGTGGCCTCCGAGCTGGACGAGTTCGTCATCCACCAGGTCAGCAAGGTGCATACCGCCGCCTTCACCAAGGCCATGGGCATCGACCCCAAGAAGGTCATGACCATCTTCGCCGAGCACGGCAACATCGGCCCCGCCAGCGTGCCGATCGTGCTGTCCAAGCTGCGCGAGATGGGTCGCCTGAAGAAAGGCAGCCGGGTCGCCCTGCTCGGCATCGGCTCCGGCCTGAATTGCTCGATGGCCGAAGTGGAGTGGTGAGCCAGCCGTAGGCCTGCGTCGGGTGCGGGCTTGCGCGTTGATTCAACTTCAATCGCCGAGGGGGGGGATCCCTCCGAATCCGGGCGTGTGCGGATCGCGATGGCGCCCGTGCAGCGACGCCGTCCGCGCGCTCAGCGCGTCACGCGCGCGCCCTTGAGATGGGCGACGCCGCTGGTGTCCACGTCGGTCCAGGCCAGCCACGCGCCGCCGGCGTCCACCACCAGGCGTGGATAGCCGCTGGCCAAGCCGCGGGTGGCGAGGTGGGCGACGGTGACGACCTGCAGTGGCTTGCCCGCGAGGTCGGGCGCGTAGCGCGCCAGCTGCAGGCGCTGGCCGCGCTCGGCCTGCTCCAGCCAGGCCACCCACACCTGGCGGGCGTCCAGCGCCACCGCGGGGCGTCCCAGCACGTTGGCGCCGGCGGCCACCGTCACCGGCGGGCCGAACTGGTCGCCCGCATCCTGGCTGCGAGTCAGGGACACGGCCGGCTGGCCGCTCCCTTCGCTGTACCAGGCCAGCGCCACGTCCGCGTCGCGCGCGGCCAGCGCCGGGCCGTTCACCGGGCAGCCTTCCACCTTCCAGCCGTCGGCATGCGCGATCCGCGGCGCGGTCCACGCGCCCTGCTGGTAGCGCGCGGTGGCGATGTCGCGCACCGCGTTCGCGTCGCGGCTGCGCCAGGCCAGCAGCGGGCCGCGGCGGGTGATGGCCACCGCGACCTGGCAGCAGTCGCAGCTGCGCGGGTCCACCACCGCATCGCTGGCGCGCGCCAGGTCGAGGGTGAAGCGGTTGGCGCGCAGCTGCATGTCGCCTTCGCCTTCCCCATGCGCGTCCGTACTGCCATGCAAGGGCGCCGGGCGCTTGCCGCGGCCGTCCAGCCAGGCGATGCCGGCGCCGTCGCTGCCGTCGGCCCACAGCGCGGCGAAGCCGTGTTCGGTGGGCATGCCGTCGGTGTTCACCCGGGTGATCTGGGTCCAGGTCATGCCGCCGTCCTTCGAGCGCGCCAGCACCACGTCGGTGCCGCCGGCAGCGTCCGGCTGCGCCTGCACCCACTGCGCCCACAGCGCGCCGTCGGGCGTGGCCAGCAGGTGCGGGGTGTCGGCGGCGTTCGCCTGCAGCGCGTTGCCGACGGCAATCGTGCGCGGCTGGCTCTGCCAACCGTCGGCTTCGCTGTAGGACGCGAACTGCAGCGCGTTGCGGCGACCTTCGCGGCGGTTGATCCAGCCCAGCAGCACGCGCCCGCCGGGGCCGGCCACCAGGTCGGGCGCCATCGAGCCGGCGTCGGCCGGCAGCACCCAGGTCTGCACCGCGTAGTCGCCATTGGCGGGTTTGGGCGGCGCGGGCGCGCGCTGGCAGGCGGACAGCAGGAGGACGAGGGAGGCGAAGCTGAGGGCGGGCAGGCGCATGGTCGGCACTCCGGCAGTGAGCGCCGATTGTCGCGCAACTGCGCCGCGCCGGAGCGCCCGCGGCTTCAGGCGGCGCGTTCGCGGCGCGCGCGTTCCAGGTGCACCAGCAGCAGCGAGATCGCCGCCGGGGTCACGCCCGGGATGCGCTGCGCCTGCCCGACCGTCTGCGGCCGCACCTGCTGCAGCTTCTGCAGCACCTCGGCCGACAGCCCGCGCACCTGCGCATAGTCGAAGCCGTCGGGGATCGCGGTCGCTTCATTGCGCTGCTGGCGCGCGATTTCCTCGCGTTGGCGTTCGAGGTAGCCGGCGTACTTGGCTTCGATTTCCACCTGCTCGGCCACCTTGGGATCCGCGACGCCGGGGCCCAGCTCGGGCACCTGCATCAGGCGGGCATAGTCCAGCTCCGGCCGCCGCAGCAGATCCAGCGCGCTGTTCTCGCGGCTGATTTCGACGCCCAGGTGGCGCGCCAGCGCCGCGCCCAGCGCGTTGTTCGGCGCCGCCCACAGCGTGGACAGCCGCGCGGTCTCGCGCTCCGCCGCGTCGCGCTTGCGACTGAAGCGTTCCCAGCGCGCGTCATCCACCAACCCGAGCTCGCGACCCACCGGCGTCAACCGCGCATCCGCGTTGTCCTCGCGCAGCTGCAGCCGGTATTCGGCGCGGCTGGTGAACATGCGGTAGGGCTCATTGGTGCCGTGGGTGATCAGGTCATCCACCAGCACGCCGAGGTAGGCCTGGTCGCGGCGCAGGGTGAGCGGCGGTTGATCCCGCACGTGGCGCGCGGCGTTCACCCCCGCCAGCAGGCCCTGCGCGGCGGCTTCCTCGTAGCCGGTGGTGCCGTTGATCTGGCCGGCGAAGAACAGCCCGGCCACCGCCTTGGTCTCCAGCGAGGCCTTCAGCCCGCGCGGGTCGAAGAAGTCGTATTCGATGGCATAGCCGGGGCGGGTGATGTGCGCTTGCTCGAAGCCGCGGATCGAGCGCACCAGCTCCAGCTGCACGTCGAACGGCAGCGAGGTGGAAATCCCGTTCGGATAGATTTCGGTCACGCCCAGCCCTTCCGGCTCGACGAAGATCTGGTGGCTGGGCTTGTCGGCGAAGCGCACCACCTTGTCCTCAATCGACGGGCAATAGCGCGGGCCGATGCCCTCGATCTGGCCGCTGTACAGCGGCGAGCGGTCGAGCGCGCCGCGGATGATGGCGTGGGTGCGCTCGGTGGTGTGGGTGATCCAGCAGCTGACCTGCGGCGGATGGTCGGCGGGGCTGCCGAGGAACGACATCGCCGGGCGCGGATCGTCGCCCGGCTGTTCCTCCATCACCGCGTAATCCAGCGTGCGCCCGTCGATCCGCGGCGGGGTGCCGGTCTTCAGCCGGTCCACCACGAAGCGGCCGTCGCGCAATTTCTGCGCCAGCGCGGTGGACGGCGGGTCGCCCATGCGCCCGGCGGCGTACTGGGTCTGGCCGATGTGGATCTTGCCGGCCAGGAAGGTGCCGGCGGTCAGCACCACCGCCGGTGCGTGGAAGCGCAGGCCGGTGTTGGTGATCGCGCCGCGCACGGCCTCCTGCTCGATGACCAGGTCGTCCACCGCCGCCTGGAACACGGTGAGATTCGGCTGGGTCTCCACCGCGCGGCGGATGAAGCTGCGGTACAGCGCGCGGTCGGCCTGGCAGCGGGTGGCACGCACGGCCGGGCCCTTGCTGGCGTTGAGCACGCGCCACTGGATGCCGGCGGCGTCCGCGGCGCGCGCCATGATGCCGCCCAGCGCGTCGATCTCCTTCACCAGGTGGCCCTTGCCGATCCCGCCGATCGCCGGGTTGCAGCTCATCGCACCCACGGTCTCGATGCTGTGGGTCAGCAGCAGCGTGCGCGCGCCGGCGCGCGCGGACGCCAGCGCGGCCTCGGTGCCGGCGTGGCCGCCGCCGATCACGATCACGTCGAAGCGGTAGAAGGCGTTGCTCATCTTGGGCGGCATTATCGCGCGGCGGGCGGCGCGGCGGACAGGACTGGCACGCTTCCTGCTTCCATTAGGCCGGCACTCGACCTGGCACGCCGCAAGGTGATGGTCGGACTGAACAGGGGCCGACCCTGCGCAGGTCGAGGATGCTGGGAGGGCCGGTTGTCGGGGGACAGCCGGCCCTCGTTTTTTGTGCATCCGCAGGCGGGCCCCAGTGCGCGCCGCGCCTTGTCCTGCGCTGCCGCCCAGATGGCGGAGGCGGCGATGGCCGCGCGTCGCGCCGGTGCAGCGGGCGCCGGTGCCGGCAGGACGACGGAACAGGGGGGATCCGGGAAATCCTGCCGACACCGGCGCCACTAGAGTAGCGCGATCCGGCGCGATGTGACGCATCCGGTCACCCTTGCGACGTTTTCCGGTGCAGTCTGTGGGCTGCATCACGGTTCGTAGCCGCAGGCGCGTCGATGGAGGCTCCGGAACTGCGCGTTGGGCGGCGGGTTAGCATGTGCCGATGCATCCTGGCCTGCCCGATTTCAACGATGTCCTCGACGCCGCTGCGCGCATCGCCGCGCATGCGCATGCCCCCCCGGTGCTCACCTCGCGCGCGCTCGACGCCGAAGCCGGCGCGCGCCTCCATTTCAAGGCCGAGCACCTGCAGCGCATCGGGGCGTTCAAGTTCCGCGGCGCCTGCAACGCGGTGTTCGCGCTGGACGAGGCCACGGCCATGCGCGGCGTGGTGACGCATTCCTCCGGCAACCACGGCGCGGCGCTGGCGCTGGCCGCGCGCCTGCGCGGGATTCCCTGCCACGTGGTGGTGCCGGAGGGCGCGGTGCGCGCCAAGCTGGCGGCGATCGCGCACTACGGCGCGCAGCTGCACGCCTGCGCGCCCACCATCGCCGCGCGCGAGGCTGCCTGCGCCCGGGTGCAGGCCGCGACCGGCGCCAGCGTGGTGCATCCCTATGCCGATGCGCGCGTGATCGCAGGCCAGGGCACCGCCGCGCTGGAGCTG
>CAYYAT010000148.1:0-5191 GCA_964469595.1 uncultured Thermomonas sp. | reverse complement strand
GGTCGAAATGGCAGTCCCATACCCGCTCCAGCAGCATGCTGCGGGTCACCACCTCGCCGGCGTTGCGCAGCAGCTCTTCCAGCAGCCGGAACTCGCGCGGCTGCAGGGCGATCGGCCGGCCTTCGCGGCGCACCTCGCGCCGCAGCAGATCCATCTCGATCCCGCCCGCCTGCAGCACGGTGGCGACGCTGGCGGGCGCGCGCCGGCGCGCCAGCGCCTGCACCCGCGCGGCCAGCTCGCTGAAGGCGAACGGCTTGACCAGATAGTCGTCGGCGCCCGCCTGCAGGCCGTCCACGCGGTCCTCGATCCTGCCCAGCGCGGTCAGCATCAGTACCGGAGTGGCCACCTCACCCGCGCGCAGGCGCTTGAGTACGGACAGGCCGTCCAGCGCAGGCAGCATGCGGTCGAGCACGATCACGTCCAGCGCCTCGGTCAGCCCGTGGTGCAGGGCGTCCTCGCCGGTGTCCACGGCGAGGACGTTGTGGCCAGCTTCGCGCAGCCCGCGCGCCACGAACTGGCGGGTCTCGGCATCGTCCTCGGCGAGCAGGATGCGCAGCACGGTGGGGTTAGTCGCGGTTGGCCGGGTCTTCGAACTTGTCCTCGACGATCTTGCCGGTGGCGACGTCCACGCCGATCTCGTGGATCTTGCCGTCCTGGCGGATGTCGAACGAATAGCGCAGGGCGCCATCCTCCTTCTCGCGTTCTTCCTTGACGATCTTGCCCGGTGCGGCCTTGAGCGCGATCGCGCGGGCCTGCTCCAGGCTGATGCCGGAAGACTTGGGGGCGGGCGGATTGCCGGCGACGGTGCCAGCGGCGAAGGCGGCCAGGACGGCGAGCAGGGTGGTGCGGGACAGGGTGTGCATGGGAATCTCCGGATGGGATGGGGGTGGAACGCCATCCATGCTGCCCAAGGGTAGTGCGCGCAGCGGTTGCCGGGGGGATACAGTTTCCCAACCTTGTCGCCTGGCATTCTTGCGCGCCGTGGGCGCGGCCCCGGCTCACCCGGCGGCCGTGCCCCATGCCAGTACGCCTTCCTGCTGCAGCCGCGCCAGCATCGGCAGGGCCTCCTGCAGGAAGGCGGCGGTGTTGTGCTGGCCGGCTTCCTCGGCCAGCTGCCGCAGCAGCGTGCGGCCGCTGCGCGTGGTGTTGCCATCTGCCAGTTCCAGCAGTCGGTACAGCAGCGGCGAGAGCTGCGAGAAGTGCACGCGTCCGCCGGCGTCGCGGCGCAGCAGCAGCAGCGTGGGCTGCGGCGGTGGAGCGCCGGGCTGGAAATCGGGCCCGATGCGATGCACTGGCCAGCGGTAGGCGCGCGGCCACGCCAGCGGCGACAGCCGCGGGCAGGCGTCCAGCAGGTCGGCCTTCGCATCGGTTGCGGGCGCGGCGGCTTCGCTCAGCTGCAGGCCGAGCTCCGCCCACTCGTAGTCGGCCAGTTCCGCCAGCCACGGCCGCGCCGGGTCGTCGATATGCGCGAGGAAGGCGACGAACTCCAGCCCCAGCCGGGTGAACAGCGGCGTCTCGCTGCGATGGGTGGCGAGGAAACTCCGCAGGAGGTCCCGCCAGGCATCGTCGCCCAGGGTCCTGCGGATCACCGGGAAGGTGCCGGCCAGCAGGCCGTCGAGGTTGTTGAACACCAGATCGCGGTAGACCGCCAGGCGACGGTCCTCGATCCCGGACGGGCCGGGATGGGCATCGGGGTCGCGCACGTGCGCGGCCAGCGCGTGCAGCTGGGTGTGCAGTCGGTTCACGGGTGCCCTGCCTGCAGGTGGCGGATGCGCGCCACTTCCTCCAGCAGGGCCGGCAGCGGCGGGAAATGGAAGTCGCGTTCCAGCAGAGTCGGGCGCACGCCGTGGATGGCGTAGGCGAAGTCGAGCAGCGCCCACACGTCGTCCTTCACCCCGGCGCCGTGGGTGTCGATCTTGAGCCCGTCGGATTCGTCGTAATGGCCGGCGACGTGGTAGCTGGCGATGCGTTCGCCCGGCATCGCGGCGATATAGGCGCGTGCGTCGAAGCCGTGGTTGGCGGCGTTCACGTACACGTTGTTCACGTCCAGCAGCAGATCGCAGTCGGCCTCGTCCAGTACCGCACGCACGAATGTGGCCTCGTCCATCTCGGCCGCTGGAACCGCGTAGGTGCTGACGTTCTCGACCGCGATCCGCCGCCCGAGCATGTCCTGCGCCTGGCGGATGCGGGCGGCGACGTGGCGCACGGCGTCCCCGGTATGCGGCAGCGGCAGCAGGTCGTACAGGTGGCCGTCGGCCGCGCAGTAGCTCAGGTGCTCGCTGTAGAGGGCTGCGCGGTGATGGTCGAGGAACGCGCGGGTCTGGCGCAGCAGGTCCAGATCCAGCGGGTCCGGCCCGCCCAGCGAGAGCGACAGGCCGTGGCAGCTCAGCGGATGGCGCGCTGTCAGCTGGGCCAGCCGCTCGCCCAGTACGCCGCCCACCCCGATCCAGTTGTCGGGGGCGCACTCCAGGAAATCGAAGGCGCCCGTGGGCGCCTCGATCAGCTCATCCAGCAGGGCACGGCGCAGGCCGAGGCCGGCGCTGTGCGCGGGCAGCGTGGCGGACATGCCGGCTCACATGCTGCCGCACTTGCCCTCGCCACACTTGCCTTCCCCGCACTTGCCTTCGCCGGCGGCCTTGGCGTCCGCGGCGGGCGTCTGCATGGCGGCGTGGTGGGCATCCAGTTCGGCCTGGCTGATGAAGCCGTCGCCGTTGACATCGATCTTCGCGAACATCGCGTCCTTGCCGTCGTGCGCAGCCGCGAATTCGGCGCGCGAGATGCGGCCGTCCTTGTCGGTGTCCATCTTGGCCATGCCGCAGCCGCCCTCGTGGTCGGCCTTGGCCATCGCCGGCTTGCCGATGCCGGCCATCATGCCCGCCCCGCACTTGCCTTCGCCGCACTTGCCTTCGGTGGCGGTGGCCTTGCCGGCGTCCTGCATGTAGCCGTGCGCCATCGCGTCCATCGAGAACAGGGAACCGGCGGCGAGGGTGCCGGTGGCGACGGCGGCGCCGACCAGCAGCGCCAGCGGGGTGCGGTTGTGCGGCATCGAAGACTCCTTGCGCGAGTGCGTTGGGGGTGAACCGATCCTACCCCTTGCCGGTCGCGGCGGCCAGTGTGGCCGCCGGCGGTGGTATCACGGCATCGCGGTATTGCTCTCGTCGCGCTTCTCGCGCTCCGGCAGCGGGGTCTCGCCGTGCAGCAGGAACCAGATGTTCTCGGCGATGTTGGTGGCGTGGTCGCCGATGCGCTCGATGTTCTTGGCCATGAACAGCAGGTGCGTGCACGGAGTGATCGCGCGCGGGTCTTCCATCATGTAGGTCAGCAGCTCGCGGAACAGCCCGGTGTACAGGGTGTCCAGCTCGGCATCCCGGTCGCGCACGCGCATGGCGGCTTCGCCGTCGCGGGTCCGGTAGGCCTCCAGCACGTCACGCACCTGCTGCACCGCGAGCTTGCCGAGCGCACCCAGGCCGCGGGTGTGCGGCAGCGGCGGGGCCAGGTTCAGCGCCAGCGAGCGCTTGGCGATGTTGGCGGCATAGTCGCCGATCCGCTCGATGTCGGAGGCCACGCGCAGCGCGGCCAGGATGATGCGCAGGTCGGTGGCCAGCGGGCCGCGCCGGATCAGGTGGATCACGTCGTGGTTGACCTGCTGCTCCAGCGCGTCGATGGCCTCGTCGTTCGCGATCACGCGCTCGGCGGCATTGCCGTCGCGGCGTTCCACCACGTCCAGCGCCGCCTCCAGTTGGGAGACCGCCATGTTGCCCATCCGGATCAGCTCATCGAGCAGGGTGGACTGCTCCTGGTCGTAGCTGCGGACGATGTGGCTGCTTTGCTCGTTCATGCGTTTGCTCCTGTCCCGCTCGTGGGGAGGCGCGCCGTCGGGCGCGGTGGGCCGCCGGGCTCAGCCGAAGCGGCCGGTGATGTAGTCCTCGGTCTGCTGCTTGGCAGGATTCGAGAAAATCTGCGTGGTCGGGCCATGCTCGATCAGGTCGCCCAGATACATGAACGCGGTGAAATCGGACACGCGCGCCGCCTGTTGCATGTTGTGGGTGACGATCATGATGGTGAAGGTCTGCTTCAGCTCTTCCACCAGTTGCTCGATGCGGCTGGTGGAGATCGGATCCAGCGCCGAGGTCGGCTCGTCCAGCAGCAACACCTCCGGGCGCAGGGCCACCGCGCGCGCGATGCACAGGCGCTGCTGCTGGCCGCCGGACAGGCTCAGGCCGCTGGCCTTGAGCTTGTCCTTCACTTCGTCCCACAGCGCGGCCTGGCGCAGCGCCTGTTCCACCCGGTCGTCCATTTCCGAGCGCGACAGCCGCTCGTGGTGGCGGATGGCGTAGGCCACGTTCTCGTAGATCGTCATCGGGAACGGCACCGGCTTCTGGAACACCATGCCGACCTTGCTGCGCAGGCGGTTGATCGGGTACTTCGGATCGAGCACGTTGTCGCCGTCCAGCAGCACCTCGCCTTCGGCGCGCAGCTTGGGATAAAGCGCGTAGATGCGGTTGAACACGCGCAGCAGGGTGGACTTGCCGCAGCCGGACGGGCCGATCAGCGCGGTGACGTGCTTCTCCGGCACATCGAGGGTGATGTTCTTGACTGCGTGGAACTTGTCGTACCAGAAGTTCAGGTCGCGCGCGGCGATCTTGGGCGGCGGCAGCGGCGCTGCGGCGGCGGTGTGGTCGGCGGGCATCGCCGCGGCGTTCGAGGAGGGCATCGGAATGGTCCGCAGGTCAGTCATGGGTCATTTTGTTGCGCAGCACGATCGCCCGCGCGATCAGGCTGATCGCCAGCACGAACAGGGTGAGGATGAAGGCGCCGGCCCAGGCCAGCGCGTGCCAGCCGTCGTAGGGGCTCATGGCGAACTGGAAGATCACCACCGGTACGTTGGCCATTGGCGCCAGCAGGTTGGTGGTCCAGTACTGATTGTTGAGCGCGGTGAACAGCAGCGGGGCGGTTTCGCCGCTGATGCGCGCCAGCGCCAGCAGGATGCCGGTGATGATCCCGGGCAGGGCGCTGCGGTAGAGCACCTGCAGGATCATCTTCCACTGCGGCACGCCCAGCGACAGCGCGGCCTCGCGCATCTGCACCGGCACCAGGCGCAGCATCTCGTCGGTGGTGCGCACCACCACCGGCAGGACGATGAAGGCCAGCGCGATGCCGCCCGCCAGCGCCGAGAAGTGGCCCATCTGCG
>CAYYAT010000147.1:0-5205 GCA_964469595.1 uncultured Thermomonas sp. | reverse complement strand
GGCGGCATCCATGCGGATCGGGACTTGGTTCCTGTCCCCGGAACGGTCCCTGGCGCGCGCGTGGGCGCGGGCTGGCCGCATCCCGCCGGCCCTGCCCCGCGCCTAGTCTGCCAGAGATGCAGCGCGGTCGATGCGCCCGCGCCGGCGGCCGCAGGGCGCCGCCGGCTCACGGGGCTTCGGCCAGCCAGGCGGCCACCCAGTCCTCGATCGCAGCGCGCTGGCGCGCGCGCAGCAGCGCCGGCGCGGCGGCGCGCAGGCGGCCGAGGTCGCAGCGGCGGATCGCCTGCCGCACCTCCAGCAGGGTTGTCGGGTGCAGGCTCAGCTCGGTCAGCCCCAGCGCCAGCAGCAGCGGCACCAGCCGCGGGTCGGCGGCCATCTCGCCGCACACCGTGACCGCGCGGCCGCGACGCTGGCCGATCCGGACCACGTCGCGCAGCACCCGCAGCACCGCCGGATGCAGCGGGGTATACAGCTCGCCCAGCGCCTCGTGGGTGCGATCGACCGCCAGCAGGTACTGCACCAGGTCATTGGTGCCGATCGACAGGAAATCGCACTGCCCGACGAACGCACCCAGCGCCAGGGCCGCGGCCGGGACTTCGATCATCGCGCCCAGCGGCACCTGTGGCGCGGTTTCCAACCCCTGCGCGCGCAGCTCGCGCAGGACCTCGTCCAGCATCCGCCGCACCACGCGCAGCTCCTCGCCGCCGCTGACCATCGGCACCAGCACGCGCACCGGGCCATAGCCGGAGGCACGCACGATCGCGCGCAGCTGGGTGCGCAGCAGCTCCTGCCGCGCCAGCGACAGCCGCACGCCGCGCAGGCCCAGCGCCGGGTTGGGCTCATCGCGCAGGGCCAGGCCGGTCTTGTCGGCCTTGTCCGCGCCGAGGTCGAGGGTGCGGATGGTGACGGTGCGCCCGGTCATCGCCAGCACCGCGTCGCGGTAGGCGCGGAACTGCGCCTCCTCGTCGGGCAGCACGCTGCTGCCGAGGAACAGGAACTCGGTGCGGTACAGGCCGACGCCCGCGGCGCCCAGTGCATGCGCCTCGGTGACGTCGTCGCGCGACTCCGCGTTCGCCCACAGCTTGATGTCGACGCCGTCCAGGGTGCGGGTGGGTTCGCGCCGCAGGCGGTTGAGCTGACGCCGCTCGCGGCGCGCCTCGGTCATCCGGCGGTGGTGCGCGCGCAGGTCGGCGGCATCCGGCTCCAGCACCACCAGCCCGCTGCCACCGTCGATCACCAGCACATCGCCGTCGTTGATCTTCTGCAGCGCCTGCGCGGCGGCCACCACCAACGGCAGGTGCAGGCTGCGCGCCAGGATCGCGCTGTGCGACAGCGGGCTGCCGCCGGCGGTGACCACCCCGACCACGCCCTGCGCCTGCAGCTGCGCCAGTTCCGCCGGCGCCACGTTGTCGGTCACCAGGATCTCGCCGGACACCCCCTGCAACTCCGCGCGTCCACTGTGCAGGGCGGCGTGCAGGCGGCCGATCACCTGGTCGATGTCGTCGATCCGGCTGCGTAGGTAGGCATCGTCCATGCCCTCGAACACCGCCGCGATGCGGTCGCGCTGCAGGCGCAGCGCGTAGTCGGCCGAATACAGCCCGGTGCGGATGAGTTCGTCGATCCCCGACAGCAGCTCGGGGTCGTCCAGCAGCAGCGCGTGCAGGTCGAGGAACTCGCCGATCTCGTGCGCCAGCGCGCCGTGCAGGCGTTCGCGCAGCTGGCGCATCTCCGCGCGCACGCTGTCCACCGCAGCATGGAAGCGCGCCCGTTCCGCATCCACCTGCCTGGGATCGATGCGGGTTTCGGCAATATCGAGCGCGTGCGGCAGGCGCACGCGGGCCCGTCCAAGCGCGCTGCCGCGGGCGGCGGCGGTGCCGGACAGGATCTGGCGCATCAGCTGTCCTCGTCGAAGCGACGCTCGAACAGCGCGGCCACTGCATCCGCGGCGGCCTGCTCGTCCTCGCCATCCACCCGCAGCACCACCTCCGAGCCCGGACCGGCGGCCAGCAGCATCACGCCCATGATGCTCTTGGCGTTGACCTCGCGCCCGCGCGCCTCCAGCGTGGCCTGGCAGCGGAACGCGGACAGCAGCTGCACCAGCTTGGCGGTGGCGCGCGCGTGCAGGCCGAGGCGGTTGCTGACCTTGAGTTCGCGCCGGATCATGCACCGCCTCCGCGGAGGCCGTGCAGGTGGATGGAGTCAGATGTCATCGATGATGGCTCCGCTGCGGGCACCGGCGGCGGCCACCGCCGGGAGGTCGGCCAGTTCCAGCTCCGCGTAGTTCATCACCCGCAGCAGCATCGGCAGGCTGAGCGCGGACACCCGTCGCACCGGCGTGCCCAGCCGCGCCAGGCGCGCGGCGAGGTTGGCGGGCGTGGCGCCGTACAGGTCGGTGAGGACCAGCACGCCGTCGCCGCCGTCCACCCGGCGCATCGCCGCGCTGGCCTGCGGCAGCAGGGCGTCGGGCTCTGCGTCGAATGGCACCTCGAACGCCTCGCACGCCAGCGGCAGCCTGCCCAGCAGGCGCGCGGCCACCGCCAGCAGGGGCTGGCCGATGCCTTCATGGGTGACGAGGAGGATGCCGACGCTCATTCGCGCAACTTAGCAGACCGCGATGACGGCGGGGAAGCGCGGGCATCGGTCACGATGCGCGCATGCGACGGACGGCGCGTCAGTCCAGCTCGCGGTGGTGGGTGGCGACCTCGCGCCAGCCGTGTTCGCGACTGTGGCGGGCCAGGCGCTCGGCCAGGTACACCGAGCGATGGCGGCCGCCGCTGCAGCCGAACGCCACGGTCACGTAGCTGCGGGTGTCGGTGCTCAGCTTGGGCAGCCAGGTGTCCAGGAACGCCTGCACCTGCGCGACGTAGGTCGCCACCTCCGGCTGCGCGTCGAGGTAGTCGCGCACTTCCGGGTCGCGCCCCGACAGCGGCCGCAGGCGCGCGTCCCAGTGCGGGTTCGGCAGCACCCGCGCATCGAATACGAAATCGGCGTCGCCCGGCACCCCGTGGCGGTAGGCGAACGACTCGAACAGCAGCGACAGCCCGGCGCTGTCCAGCCCGAACTCGGACAGGATGCGGCGGCGCATCTGGTGCACGTTGAGCTCGCTGGTGTCGATCAGGATGTCGGCGATCTGGCGCAGCGGGCGCAGCGCCTGGCGGTCGAGCGAGATCGCGTCCGCCAGCGACAGCCCGAGGTGGCTGAGCGGATGCCGGCGGCGGGTGTCGGCGTAACGGCGCAAGATGACATCGCTGCGTGCCTCGAGGAACAGCAGGCGCGGATCGACGCCGATTGCGCCGACCTGCGACAGGATGCCCGGCACCTCGGCCAGGTCGCCCAGGCTGCGCGCATCGATCGCCACCGCCACCTTCTCCGGCGCCGAATCCCCGTCCCGCATGCGGCGCACGAACTCCGGCAGCAGCTCGGCCGGCAGGTTGTCCACGCAGTAGTAGCCGAGGTCTTCCAGCGTGTGCAGCGCGCCCGACTTGCCGGAACCGGACATGCCGCTGACCACCACCAGGGCGGGCACCGCGGGTTGCTGGGTCGGCGGGTTCATGGCGTACTCACGGGCTGGAATGCTCGAGGAAGTGGCTGTGCCGGGCCATGAACGCCGCGGCCGGATCGATCCCCTTGCTGCGCAGGATGTGCATGCGGGTCGCGGCCTCGGTGAGCACCGCCAGGTTGCGCCCGGGCATCACCGGGATGGTGATCATCGGCACGTCCAGGTCGAGTACGCGACGGCTGCCGAGGTCGCCGGTCAGGCGCTCCATGCCGCTGGGACCGGGCTCCAGCGACGGCCGCGACAGATGCACGATCATGCGCAGGTACTTGTTGCGCTTGACCGCGGTGTCGCCAAACATCTGGCGGATGTTGAGCACGCCCAGCCCGCGCAGCTCCAGCATGTCCTGCAGCAGTTCCGGGCAGGTGCCGTCGAGCACGTCGGGCGCGATCTGGGTGAACTCGGGCGCATCGTCCGCCACCAGGCGGTGGCCGCGGGTGATGAGCTCCAGCGCCAGCTCGCTCTTGCCGGAGCCGGATTCCCCGGTGATCAGCACCCCGATCGAGTAGATCTCCATGAACACCCCGTGCAGGGTGACCCGCGGCGCCAGCTTGCGCGCCAGCACGTACTGCAGGTGGTTGAGCAGTTCGTGTCCGCGCCGCGGCGAGACCCACAGCGGGGTATCGGATTCCTCGGCCGCCAGCCGCAGATCCTCGGGGCACGCCTGGTTCTTGCTCAGGACCAGCGCCAGCGGCCGGAACCCGATGATTTTCTGGATGGTCTCCCAGCGCTGACGGGCATCCAGCCCGTCCAGCCATTCCAGCTCCTCGGTGCCGAGGATCTGCACCTTGTTGGGATAGATGATGTTGAGGTAGCCCGCCAGCGACGGCCGGCGGGCCACGGTCTCCACCGCTTCCAGCACGCGCGGCCCGCCTTGCGCCTGCCCGGCCACCCAGCGCAGGGCCAGGCGCTCCTGCTGGAGGGCGAACAGTTCGGCGGCGGTGATGCGGGCGGCGGTCACGGCGGGCAGGTCAACCGGCGAGGTCGCGCGGCAGGCCCTCGCCGCGGTGGTGGTCGACCATCCTGTCCTTCTGCTTCAGCAGCAGGCGATCGAGCTTGTCGGCCAGCAGGTCGATCGCCGCGTACATGTCGGCCGCGTTGGCGTCGGCGTGCAGGGTCTTGCCGGGCAGGGTGATGGTGGCTTCGGCGCGGTGGTCGGGCTTGTCCAGGCCGAGCTGGACGCGGATCTGGCAGGGATGCTCGAAATGCCGTCCCAGCCGCTCGAAGCGGGTTTCCACGTACTTGCTCAGGGCGGGGGTGACGTCCATTTGCTGGCCGTAGGTTTCGATCTGCATCTTGACCTCCTTCTGCACGATGGGCCGCGCGCGGGGGTGCTCGCGGCAAGGCGACGGGCGTGCCCCCTGCGGCGGCCTCTTGCCGCCCGGCGAGCATCCGTCCGCGCCTTCGGCTCCCACGCTATCGGCACGGCGGGCATCCGGCAAGGGCCGCGCGCGATCACGTTGGCGGCCGTTGGCGCGGGACGCGCCGATGCGGCCTCACAGGCGGAAGTCGTCGCCCAGGTACACCCGACGCACGTCGGCGTTCTCCAGCACCGCCTCGGGCGCGCCCTGCGCCAGCACCCCGCCGTCTGCCAGGATGTAGGCGCGGTCGCAGATGCCCAGCGTCTCGCGCACGTTGTGGTCGGTGAT
>CAYYAT010000146.1:3441-5208 GCA_964469595.1 uncultured Thermomonas sp. | reverse complement strand
AGCTGCTGCCGCAGCCGCAGGTGGTCTTGGCGTTGGGGTTGCGGATCACGAACTGGGCGCCGGCCAGCGACTCGCTGTAATCGACCTCGGCGCCCATCAGGTATTGCAGGCTGAGCGGATCGACCAGCAGCGTGGCGCCGTCGGTGGCGATCGCCAGGTCGTCCGGCTCCTGGCCCTCGTCGAACTCGAAGCCGTACTGGAACCCGGAGCAGCCACCGCCCTGGATGTACACCCGCAGCTTCAGCGCCGGGTTGCCCTCCTCCGCCACCAGTTCGCGCACCTTGGCCGCGGCGGCGGCGGTGAAACGCAATGGGGAAGCGGATGGCAGCGGCGGCGCGGCGGGTTCGAGCAGGGGCAGATCCATGCCGACAGCATGGGGCGCGGGCGGCGCGGATTCAACCCGAGGACGCGCGCGGGGATGCCCCGCGACCGCTCACCCTCCGGCCTGCGGCGGGGCCACCACCGCCGCCCACGGGAACGCCTGGTCCAGCGGCGCGCCGCCCTCCGGCAGCAGGCGCACCACCACCCGCACCGGCTTGCTGCCGCGCGGCAGCACCAGGTCGCCTTCCACCTGCTGGAAATACTTGAAGGCGTAGGGAATGCCCGCGGCGGCGGCCGGCGGGGCCAGGGACGGCCACTCCAGCCGGCGCAGGCGGCGCCCGTCGCTGGCCTCCACCTGCAGCTGCAGGCGGCCGGCATTGACCACCCCGCGATTGATGTTCTGGGTCAGGGTGGCGGTGAAATGCCACAGCTGCGGGTCCCGCTGCGGCTGCAGCACCAGCGCGTGCACCCCCAGCCCGCGGCGCTGGGCGCTGCCGGCGAAGCGCTCGTAGAAGGCGACATCGGCGCGCAGTGCGGCGATCTCCTCGTCGCGCTCGGCCAGGGTCGCCTGCAGGCTGGCGTTGGCCTCGCGGCTGATGCGGTCGGCCAGCGCCAGGGTCGCGTTGCGCTGCTCCAGCGCCGCGATCCGGCGCGCCTGCGCCTGCAGTTGCTCGCGCGCATTGGCCGGCTGCGGGGCGAAGCTGCGCCAGGCGCCCCACAGGCCCAGCAGCAGGGCGGTGGCGACCAATAGCGTGCGCGCCAGGCGCGGGTGCCCGGCGCGCGGGCGCGATGGCGGCGAAGAGGGCGGCATCCCGGCGGTATCGCATCGCCGCGATGACTGCGTCAAGCCGGATTGCCGTATAGACTGGCGGCGACCCCGCCGGAATGCGCGGCGCCCCGGTGCGCCGGCGACCTCCATTTCCTGCGTTTTGCGTCAGAATCATCCAATATGGACGTGCTGCCCCACCCGATGGACTCCCGCATCGCCAACGCTTCCGCCTTCCCTGCTGCGCCGGTCGCGGGAGATTTCACATGAGCACGCTGCAGGATCCGACCGCCGCCGACGCCCTTCCCTACCGCGTGCTGATCGTCGAAGACGATCGCAGCCAGGCGGTGTTCGCGGAGGCGATCCTGCGCGGCGCCGGGATGCAGGTGGAAGTGGTCGCGGTGCCGGAGCGGGTGCTGGAGGCAGTGGAGCGCTTCGCGCCCGACCTGGTGCTGATGGACCTGCACCTGCCCGGCACCAGCGGCACCGTCCTCACCCGCCAGATCCGCGAGCTGTCGCGCTTCGAACACACTCCAGTGGTGTTCCTGACCGGCGACCAGGACCCCGAGCGCCAGCTGGAGGTGCTGGAGCAGGGCGGCGACGACTTCATCCTCAAGCCGGTGCGCCCGCGCCACCTGATCGTGGCGGTGCAGAGCCGCGTGCGCCGCGCGCGCGCGCTG
>CAYYAT010000146.1:0-3341 GCA_964469595.1 uncultured Thermomonas sp. | reverse complement strand
CTGATCGCGGCCAAGGGCCTCGATCGCGAGGCGCTGGACGCATTCGTGCGCCGCCTGCGCGACGGCATCGGCTATCACGATTTCCAGGTGGAGGGCGAGCCGCTGCGGCTGCGCTGCACCCTCGGCTACACCACCTACGAACACGGCTTCGAGGATGCCGGGGCCGCGCTGGCCGCGGCCGAGGACGCGGCACGCGAGGCGCATGCCTCGCCGGTGGGGATCGCGGCCTACACCCCGCCCGACACCACCGCCGATGGCGACGTGGTGCAGGAACTGCGCGCCGCGCTGGCGCCGGGCGGCCAGGGCCTGTACCTGGCGTTCCAGCCGGTGGTGGCGGTGGCCGGCGGTGACGAAGCCCAGTTTCAGGTGCTGCTGCGGATGACCGGCGCCGATGGCAACGTGCGCAAGGCCGCCGAATTCCTGCCCGCGGCCCAGGCCAGCGGGCTGATGCCGCAGCTCGACCGCTGGGTGATGGAACATGCGCTGCAGCTGCTGCAGAGGCGCCGCGCCGAGAGCCGCCCGCTGCGCCTGTTCGTCTCGCAGTCGCCGCGCACCCTGGCGCAGGACAGCTACGTCGGCTGGCTGCAGGAGGCGCTGGACCGCCACGCCGTGGACGGCCCGTCGCTGGTGATCGACCTGCGGCTGGAGGATGCGGTGATCCACGTGGTGCTGCTGCACCAGGTCTGCGAGCAGCTGGTGCCGGCCGGGGTGCAGTTCTGCCTCAGCCAGTTCCGCAGCAACGAGGACGCCAACCAGCTGCTGCAGGAACTGCCACTGGGCTACCTGCGGCTGTCCGCCGAATTCGCGCGGCATCCGCTGCCGCCGGAGCTGCAGGACGAGATGCGGGTGGTGATCGACCGCGCGCACCGGCTCGGCCTGCAGGTGATCGGGCAGGCGGTGGAAGACCCGCAGGCCGCGGCCGCGCTGTGGGTGGCCGGGATCGACTTCATCCAGGGCAACCTGGTCCAGCACCCCGACCAGGCGCTGGAGTTCGACTTCCGGAGCGCCACCCTGTGAACGCCGCGGGCGGCTCGGGCCTGACCCTGGCCAGCGCCCGCTGGATGGCTCTGGGCGCGGCCGCCGGAGCGGCACTGGCGCTGGTGGTGGAACAGCTGGGCGTGCAGGGCCCGTGGCAGATCATTGCCCTGATCCTGGCGCTGCTGGCGCTGTTCGGCACCACCACCTACGCGCTGACCGCGCGCAGCCGCGAGCTCCAGCTGCGCGAACAGGCGGAGCAGGCCCAGCGCAGCGTGGAGGAGATCAGCCTGCTGCAGCGCGAGATCGACCGCCATACCAAGCTGGAAGAAGAGCTCACCCGCGCCAAGCAGGCGGCGGAGGCGGCGGTGATGGCCAAGGGCGAATTCCTGGCCACCATGAGCCACGAGATCCGCACCCCGCTGAACGGCATCATCCCGATGCTGGACCTGCTGACCAGCTCGCGCATGACCCTGGACCAGCAGGAAATCCTGCGCACCGCGATCGCCTCGGCGCAGCAGCTGCTGCGGATCGTGGACGACATCCTGGACTACTCCAAGCTGGAAGCCGACCGCCTGGAGCTGGAGACCACCGCGTTCAACCTGCGCGACCTGCTGCAGAGCGTGATCACGCTGATGGAGCGGCCGGCCGGGGCCAAGAACCTGCACCTGACCCTGTACATCGATTCCTCGGTGCGGCTGCCGGTGCGCGGCGACCCGGTGCGCCTGCGCCAGGTGATCAGCAACCTGGTCAGCAACGCGATCAAGTTCACCGAGCGCGGCAGCATCACCGTGACCGTCAAGCGGGTCGGCGAGACCCCCGCCCAGCACCTGCTGCGCTTCGAGGTGCAGGACACCGGCATCGGCATCGATGCGGCGACCCGCGACAAACTGTTCCGGCCGTTCAGCCAGGCCGATGCCTCCACCACCCGGCTGTACGGCGGCACCGGGCTGGGGCTGGTGATCTCGCAGCGCATCGTCGCGCTGATGGGCGGCAAGATCGGGGTGGAATCGCAGCCGGGCCTGGGCTCCACCTTCTGGTTCGAAATCCCGCTGCTGAAGGTCGCCGGCGACATGCCGACCCAGCAGGAAGACCTGCACGGCGGGCGCGTGCTGCTGATCACCACCGATGCGCGGCTGCGCATGCGCCTGACCATGCTGCTGCCGAACTGGGGCCTGCGCGTGACCACGGTGGAGAACACCCACGACGCGCTGGAGCGCCTGCGCCAGGCGCACGCGCAGGGCGAACCGTGGACCTTCTCGGTGGTGCTGGCCGATCTCTCCAGCATCCGCAGCACCGCATTGTCGCTGGCGCGCAACATGGAGCGCCGCCAGCAGTATGGCGACGTGCGCCTGGTGTACCTGCGCGGCGACGACGTCACTTCGCTCGACCTGCCCGTCTCGGCCACGATCATCCCGCGCAGCGTCGAGGACGCCGACCTGCGCGCGGCGCTGTCCGCGTCCGGGGTGTCATGGGCGCACCACGACCCGCACCCGGCCCCTGCCGGGCGCGGCGCGGGCGGGGCCCAGGCGGCGAGCACGCAGGCGCCGCGGGTACTGCTGGTGGAGGACAACCCGGTCAACCTGATGGTGGCGCAGCGCCTGCTACAGGTGCTGGGCGCCGAGTGCGACACCGCCGGCAACGGCCAGGTGGCGCTGGAGAAGCTCGAGGCCGGGGACTACGACCTGGTGCTGATGGACTGCCAGATGCCGGTGCTGGACGGCTATGCCGCCACCCGCAAGTGGCGCGAACTCGAGCAGCAGCGGCCGACCGCACGCCGCATGCCGATCGTGGCGATGACCGCCAACGCGATGGCTGGCGACCGCCAGAAGTGCCTGGACGCCGGCATGGACGATTACCTGGCCAAGCCCGTCACCCGCGCCGAGCTGGAGCAATGCATCGCGCGCTGGCGCGGCACCCGGATGCCCGTGCCCGACAGCCTGCCGCCGCCCGCCGAGCTGGCGGAGCGCTCGCCGCCGGTGCTCGATAGCGGGGTGCTGGGCGAGCTGCGCGAAGTCCTCGGCGCCGAGGTGGACAAGATCATCGCGGTCTATCTGGAGGATGCCCCGCGCCTGATCGCACAGCTGGAGCGTGCCGCGGTCTCCAACGATCCGATCGCGCTGCGGGTGGCCGCGCACACCCTGAAATCATCCAGCGCCAACGTCGGCGCGACCACGCTGTCGAACGCCGCGCGCGATCTCGAACACGGCGCGCGCGACGGCACCCTGACCGAGCCTTCGGCCGCGGTGGCCGCCATCGTCGCCGAGTTCGCGCGCGTGCGCGCGGCGCTGCAGGGGCAGCAGGCCGGCAAGGCGCCGGCCTGACCGCAGCCTCCGCGCGCCGGTTCGCCGGTCAGCCGCTGTAGC
>CAYYAT010000145.1:0-5208 GCA_964469595.1 uncultured Thermomonas sp. | reverse complement strand
GCGCCACCGGCCGGATCGACGATGGCCAGGCGCTCGTGCACCAGGATGGCGCCGGAGTCCATGTGGACGCCGCTCCAGTCCGGCCCGCGGTGGCGCTGCCGGCGGGAACGGTCGAGCGCCTCCCGGCGCAGGGTGTGCAGGTCGTCGCCGGGCTGCAGGCCGAAGATGGCGAAAATGGAGCACATGGCGGAAGTCCTTGGCGTGGGCGGTGGAAGGAAGGTGGAAAGAAGCGGGAAGGACGGCGCAACGAAAAAGCCCGCATCTTGCGATGCGGGCTTGGGAGGGATTCGGCTTGCTGCTGCTTCGCCTAGGCGCGGGCCCGCAGCCGCGCACGCTGGTGGGCGCCGCGATTATTGCGGTTGAGGAAGATCGCGCTGGCGCTGCGGGAAGGCATGGGCCGACTATTGCACGCCCGTCGTGGCGCGCGCAAGCGTCGGCTCAATCGCACAGCAGGCGTTCCATCAGGGTCGCGTACAGCGCGGGCAGGCGCTCGAGGTCAGCCACGCGCACGTGTTCGTCGACCTGGTGGATGCTGGCGTTGACCGGGCCGATCTCGATGCACTGCGCGCCCAGCGGGGCGATGAAGCGCGCGTCGGAGGTGCCGCCGCCGGTGCTCTCCTCCGGCGGGTGGCCGGCGAACCCGGCAAGCACCTCGCGCGCGACCGCGCGCAGGCGGCCTTCCGGGGTGTAGAACGGCTCGCCGCCACGGTGCCAGCGGAGGGCGAAGTCCAGCCCGTGCACGCGCAGCACGGCCTCGCATTCGGCTTCCAGCTGCTCAGCGCGCCAGTGCGGGTTGTAGCGCAGGTTGAACAACACCGTGAGTTCGCCCGGGATCACGTTGTTGGCGCCGGTGCCGGCATGCACGTTGCTGATCTGCAGGCTGGTCGGCGGGAACGATTCATAGCCATCGTCCCAGCGCCGCGCGGCCAGTTCCGCCAGCGCCGGCAGCGCCTGGTGGATCGGGTTGCGCGCCTTCTCCGGATAGGCCACATGGCCCTGGAGGCCGCGCACCGTCAGCGTGGCCGACAGCGTGCCGCGCCGGCCGACCCGCAGTAAATCGCCCAGTACTTGCTTCGAGGACGGCTCGCCGGTGATGCACCAGTCGATGCGCTCGCCGCGTTCGCGCAGCACCTGCGCGACCTTGCGCACGCCGTCGATGGCCTCGCCCTCCTCGTCCGAGGTCAACAGCAGCGCCACCGTGCCCGGATGGTCCGGATGCGCGGCGACGAAACGCTCCAGCGCCACCACGAAGGCCGCCACGCTGCCCTTCATGTCGGCGGCGCCGCGGCCGTACAGCAGGCCATCGCGCACCTCGGGAACGAATGGATCGCTGGCCCAGGCCGCGCGCGGGCCGGGCGGCACCACGTCAGTGTGGCCCAGGAGCAGCAGCACCGGGCCGCCGCGGCCGTGGCTCGCCCAGAGGTTGTCCACGTCGCCGAAGCGCAGGTGTTCGACGGCGAACCCGGCGGCCTGCAGGCGCTGCGCGATCACGGCCTGGCAGCCGGCATCCTCCGGCGTCACCGACGGCCGGGCGATGAGGTCGCACGCCAGCGCCAAAACCTCATTCATGCCTCGCTCCTGCCCGCTGCCGAACGCAGGCGCCGCCGCGCATTGCGCGATTGCTGCCAGATCGCCATCAGCGCTGCGCCGATCACGGCCCCGAAAAAGGCGACCCGCAGTTCTGGGCCGATGTTGTCATGCCAGCCGAACAGCCATTCGCCGCCGGCCAGGGCCAAGAAGAAGCCCGCCACTGCCCCCGCGCATGCACCCAACAGCCCCGCCGCGAGCACGCACAGCGTCTCCATCAGCCGATCCCGAACAGCTTTTTGAAGCCGTTGTCGGAAAAACCCTGCGCGATGGTGCCGTCGTCCAGCACCACCACCGGCCGCCGGATCAGCTGCGGGTATTCGCGCAGCAAGAGCTTCCATTCGGCGTCGCTGCCCGGCGCCTTGCGGTTGGCCGGCAGCTGCCGCCAGGTGGTCGAGGACTTGTTGATGAGCGCGTCCCAGCCACCGGCCGCATCCCGCCATGCCAGCAGGGTCTCCGACGGTTGCGGCTGCTCGCGGTAGTCCACGAACGCGTGCGGCACGTCGAAGCGCTTCAGCCAGTTGAGGGCCTTCTTGCAGGTGTCGCAGTTCTTCAATCCGTACAGGGTCGCGGCCATGTCAGTGCTTCACCACCGGCAGTTCGAGGTAGCTGGGGGCATCGGCGGAATGATGCACCGCGTTGTCCGCCACCACCATCGTGCTCTCGGTTTCGTTCGGGCCGCCGGTATTGAGGTTGCGCGCGAACTTGGGGAAGTTGGAGCTGGTGATCTCCACCCGGATGCGGTGGCCCTTGCCGAACTGGATCGAGGTGGTGATCGGGGTCGGCCTGAGCATGTACACCTGCCCGGGCTGCATCGGCTCCGGCTTGAGATAGCCGTCGCGGTAGCGCGCCCGCAGGATGGTGTCGCCGATGATCCAGGCGGTGCCATCGGGCGCCACGTCCACCAGCTTCACCGCGAAATCAGTGTCCTTGGCGCTGGACGCCACGTGCAATACGGGCTGCACGAAGCCGGTGACCTCCAGCGGCTGCTCCAGCGGCGCGCTGGTGTACACCAGCACGTCGTGGCGCGCCTCGACCGGGCGCTGGTCGAACGCGCCGGGCACCACCAGCCCGCCGTTGCAGCAGTCACCGCCGCCAATGGTCTGCACCGGGTTGGCCGGATCGTAACGGTAGCGGTCGGCAGGCTCCTGGCCGCGCGGGGCCTCGAAGCTCAGCACGCCGTCGCCGAACATCGAATTGGCGCTCCCGTTCGAACGCAGGTACATGCGCACCGGTTGCGCCGCCTTCGGCGGCCACTGCGCATCGGACTGCCAGCGGTTCAACCCCATGGTGAAGTAGCGCACGTGCGGCGTGCTGTCCGGGAAGGCCTTGGGCTGGTTCTTCAGCCAACGGTCGAAGAAGGCCCAGATCTGCTGGTCCACCGGGAAGCTGGCGTCGCCCATCTCGCGGTCGCCGACCTTGTAGTCCTTGCCCAGGCGTGCGAACTGGCAGTGCGGATTGGGGCCCACCACCACGTATTGGTGGGCGCTGGCCTCGGGGTCGCTGTTGACGCTGCGAGCGTGGTTGTACAGCGCCATGTTGGGGCCGATCGACACGTCGTACCAGCTGTTGAACCACAGCGCCGGCACGCCCCAGCCCATGGAATCGTCATACAGGCCGCCGGTCTTCCAGGCCGGATCGCCCGGCGTGCGCGCGATCTGCTGCTCGAACGTGCCGGGCGGCTCGCCCAGCGAGGACAGCAGGCTGGCGTACGGCAGGTGCCAGATGTGCTTCTTCCAGTCCACCTCGGGCTTTTTCGCGTCGAGGTCGTTGTACTGGGCGACATGCGCGCGCAGCGGGCCGGTGACCGAATCCGGGATCTGCGCGCGCAGCGGGTTGTCCACGCCGTACATCCACACCGCGAACAGGGTGCGCGGCACGCCGCCGGTGTAGAAATTGCCCTGCTCCCAGAACGGGCCGACCTTGCCGATGCCCGCACCCGCCGCCATCGGCACCATCGCCGCGTGCGCCGGGTGGTGCATCGCCGCCAGCGCCAGCTGCCACTCCGCCGACGACGAGCAGCCCAGGGTGCCGACCTTGCCGTTCGACCACGGCTGCCTGGCGATCCAGCTCAGCGTGTCGTAGCCGTCGGTCTGCGGGTAGCCCAGGATCTCGTACTTGCCCTGGCTGAAGTAGCGGCCGCGCTCGTTCTGCACGATGAAGGCATAGCCGTTGCGCACCGCCTCCACCGCGAAGCGGGCGGTGCTGCCGCGCGGGACGTGCTCGTTGTACGGCGTCTTCCACAGGATGGTGGGCAACGGCCCGGTGGCGCCCTTCGGCCGCCAGATGTTGGTGGACAGGCCGATGCCGTCGCGCATCGGCACCAGCACGGCGATGTCGGCATCCGCGATGTCGGCCAACTCCGCACGCAACCCATCATCGCTATAGCGCGCAAGATCTTGCCCGGCGTGGGCCGCGGCCACCGCCACCGCGGCGGACAGCGCAAGCGTCAGCAAGGTCGTCTTCTTCATTGCCAGTCCCCTCGATCCGCGGATGCTGACGGCCGGTATGCCACAGCCCGGCTGCGGCGGCTACTGCCGACGGTCACGGCCTCAATCCGCCAGCCCCCCGCAGCAGCTCGTTGACGCTGGTCTTGCCACGGGTCTTCTCGTCCACCTGCTTGACGATCACCGCGCAGTACAGCGAATGGCTGCCGTCCGCCGCCGGCAGCGCGCCGGACACCACCACGCTGTACGGCGGCACCCGGCCATAGCTGATCTCGCCGGTCATGCGGTTGTAGATGCGGGTGCTCTGGCCGAGGAACACCCCCATCCCCACCACGCTGTGATGGCCGACCACGAATCCCTCCACCACTTCCGAGCGCGCGCCGATGAAGCAGTGGTCCTCGATGATGGTGGGGCCGGCCTGCAGCGGTTCCAGCACGCCGCCGATGCCGACCCCGCCGGACAGGTGGCAGCCCTTGCCGATCTGCGCGCAGCTGCCGACCGTGGCCCAGGTATCCACCATCGTGCCCTCGCCCACGTAAGCGCCGATGTTGACGAAGCTCGGCATCAGCACCACGTCCTTGCCGATGTGGCTGCCCGCGCGCACCACCGCGCCCGGCACCACGCGCGCGCCCAGCTGGCGGAACGCGGCCGCGTCGAAGCCGGCGAAGCGCGCCGGCACCTTGTCCCAGAACGGCGCGGGCGAAGCGTCCACCACCGCCATGTCCTGGGTGCGGAAGTACAGCAGCACCGCCTTCTTCAGCCACTGGTTCACCCGCCAGCCGCCGTTGCCATCGGGCTCGGCCACGCGCAGCTCACCGCGCTCCAGGCCGGCGATGGCCGCATCCACCGCCGGGCGCACGCGCGCGGCGATCTCGTCGGCGGTCAGCTCGGCGCGACGCTCCCAGGCGTCGTCGAGGGTGGCGTGCAGGGCGTCGGTATCGGGCAGGCTCATCGTTTGTCTCCGTCGAGGGCGGCCAGCAGCGCGACGCGCAGGGCGTCGCGCCGGTCCGGCGCCAGGGGGTGGTTGTGGGCATCGCTGACCAGCAGCAGGTCTTCGGCGCGCTCGCCGAAGGTGGCGATGCGCGCATCATGCACGCGCAGGCCGTGTTCGCGCAGCACGTGGGCGACGTCGGCCAGCAGCCCGGGGCGGTCGGTGCAGACCAGTTCGATGCGC
>CAYYAT010000144.1:0-5250 GCA_964469595.1 uncultured Thermomonas sp. | reverse complement strand
TGCTGCACGCGCTGCCGGACGCGCGCCGGGTGCGCTGGTCGCTGGACGTGGACCCGGCCGACCTGTACTGACCGCGGACGCCGCGATGCGCGACAATCGCGGGTTCCAACGCATCCGCAGACGCCTGCCCGTGACTTCCCAGCTCGACCAGCTCCGCCAGCACTCCGTGGTGGTCGCCGACACCGGCGACATCGCGGCCATCGCCCGCTACGCGCCGATGGACGCCACCACCAATCCGTCCCTGCTGCTGAAGGCGGCCGCGCTGCCGGCCTATGCGCCGCACATCGAGGCGGCGCTGACGGCGGCCAGCGGCGACGACAAGCTGGGCGACGCCTGCGACCGCCTGGCCGTGCGGATCGGCAGCGAAATCCTGACGCTGATCCCGGGCCGGGTGTCCACCGAAGTGGATGCGCGCCTGAGCTTCGATACCGAGGCTACCATCGCCAAGGCCCGCCGCCTGGTGCAGCTGTACGCCGATGCCGGTATCGGCCGCGAGCGCCTGCTGATCAAGATCGCGGCCACGTGGGAAGGCATCCGCGCCGCCGAGCGGCTGGAGCGCGAGGGCATCCACTGCAACCTCACCCTGCTGTTCTCGTTCGCGCAGGCGCGCGCCTGCGCGGATGCCGGGGTATTCCTGATCTCGCCGTTCGTCGGCCGCATCCTCGACTGGCACCTCGCCCACGGCATGGCGCCGCCGGCCGCGCCGCAGGACGACCCCGGCGTGCAGTCGGTGACGCGCATCTGGCACCACTACAAGCGGCACGGCTACGGCACCGTGGTGATGGGCGCCAGCTTCCGCAACACCGGGCAGGTGCTGGCGCTGGCCGGCTGCGACCGGCTGACCATCGCGCCGGAGCTGCTGGACGCGCTGGCCCGCGCGGACGGGACCGTCACGCCGGCGCTGGTGGACGATGGCCAGCGTGCCGAGGCGGGCGCGGCGCTGGACGAAGCCGGCTTCCGCTGGCAGCACAACGATGACGCCATGGCCAGCGAGAAGCTGGCCGAGGGCATCCGCAAGTTCGCCGCCGACCAGCGCGCGCTGGAGGCGCTGCTGGCGCCGCGGCTGGGCTGAAGCCCGGCATCGGGCGGGCGGCGGGTAAGCTGCGTGTCACCGTCCCGCCACAGGCGTCCCGATGCCCGCGCTGCTGCTCGCCTTCGACCTGGTCGGCACCTTCGTCTTCGCCCTCAGCGGCGGCACCCTGGCGGTGCGCCAGCGGCTGGACCTGTTCGGCGTGCTGGTGCTGTCCTGCGCCGCCGCGGTGTCCGGCGGCATCGTCCGCGACGTGCTGATCGGGGCGCATCCGCCCGCCGCGCTGGCCGACTGGCGCTACCTGGTGGTGGCGATGGCGGCCGGGCTGGTCACGTTCCGCTGGCACGGCGTGATCGAGCGGCTGCGCAATCCGGTGCAACTGTTCGATGCCGCGGGCCTCGCATTGTTCGCGGTGCTGGGCACCGGCAAGGCGCTGGCATTCGGGTTGTCGCCGTTCGCGGCGATGCTGCTGGGCATGGTCAGCGGGATCGGCGGCGGCATCGCGCGCGACGTGCTGGTGGCGCGGGTGCCGGTGGTGCTGCAGGCGGAGCTGTACGCGGTCGCCGCGCTGGTGGGTGGCGGCGTGGTGGCGCTGGCCTCGGCGCTGCGGCTGCCGCAATCGTCGGCGATGGTGGTCGGCGCGCTGGCCTGCTTCGGCCTGCGCTACATGGCGCTGCGCTACGGCTGGCAGCTGCCGGTGGCCAGGCCGCGCGAGTAGGCCCCGAAACGCCGACGGCCCGGATCGCTCCGGGCCGTCGGGGATACCGCTGGGCGGCGGCGGTGCTTACGCCGCGAACAGCGCCTTCATCTTCTTCAGCGCGTTCGCCTCGATCTGGCGGATGCGCTCGGCGGAGACGCCGTACTCGTCGGCCAGTTCCTGCAGGGTCACCTTGCTGTCGGCGTCCAGCCAGCGGCGCTTGATGATGTCGCGCGAACGCGCGTCCAGCTTCGCCATGCCCTCGCGCAGCACGTCCAGCTGGTCGGCCTCGCTGTCGGCGGACTCATAGGCGGCGGCGGGATCGGCCTCGTGCGCCACCAGGTAGTTCACCGGCGCCGGCGGGGCGTGCTCGTCGTCGCCGTCGTCGGGAGCATCGAAGCCGATGTCGCGGCCGGACAGGCGCGCCTCCATCTCCAGCACCTCGTGTTCGGAGACGTTGAGGTCGCGGGCCACCGCGCGCACTTCCTCGGCGTTCATCCAGCCCAGGCGGGTCTTGCTCTTGCGCAGGTTGAAGAACAGCTTGCGCTGCGCCTTGGTGGTGGCGACCTTCACGATCCGCCAGTTCTTGATGATGAAGTCGTGCATCTCGGCGCGGATCCAGTGCACCGCGAAGCTGACCAGGCGCACGCCGACCGCGGGGTCGAAGCGCTTGACCGCCTTCATCAGGCCAATGTTGCCTTCCTGGATCAGGTCGCCCAGTGGCAGGCCGTAGCCGGAATAGCCGCGCGCCACGTGCACCACGAAGCGCAGGTGCGACAGGATCAGCTCCTGCGCGGCGGCGATGTCGTTGTGCTCGCGCAGGCGCAGGGCCAGCCGCTGCTCGTCCTCGGCGGACAACACCGGGATCTGGTGTACGGCACCGATGTACGCCTCCAGCGAGCCCATCGCGCTGGGGATCGGCAGGTTGTGGGCGACGAGTGCGGCGGACGTCATAGTGGATTCCCTCATGCACTGATTTTAGCAGTCGCCCCGTATGACTGCTAATCAGGGGTGTAAGTTCCTGAGCGTTGCGTCGGTGGAACGATGGATGTTCAAGCACCAGTCAGCCACGCGGCCCGTCGAAGCGAGATGGGGGCGCCACGCCGGGGGATCAAGCCCGGGCGCTTACGTCCCGGCGGCCAGGTCCCGCGCCGGCGGCAGCGACCAGTCCACCACCGACTGTCCGGTGCGCGCCAGGTACTGGTTGGCGGCGGAGAAATGCCCGCAGCCCAGGAAGCCGCGATGAGCCGACAGCGGCGAGGGGTGCGGCGCCTTCAGCACCCGGTGCCGGCGCGGATCGATCACCGCGCCCTTCTTCTGCGCGTAGCTGCCCCAGAGCAGGAACACCAGGTGCTCGCGCTCGCGGTTGAGCACGTCCACCACGTGGTCGGTGAAGCCTTCCCAGCCCTTGCCCTGGTGCGAGCCGGGTTGGCCGGCCTCGACTGTCAGCACGCTGTTGAGCAGCAGCACCCCGCGGCGCGCCCACGGCAGCAGGCAGCCGTGATCCGGGCGCACGAAGCCGGTGTCGCGCGCCAGCTCTTTGTAGATGTTGTCCAGCGAGGGCGGCACCGGTACGCCCGGGCGCACCGAGAAGCACAGCCCGTGCGCCTGGCCGGGCCCGTGGTACGGGTCCTGGCCGAGGATCACCACCTTCACCGCATCGAACGGGGTGGCATCGAACGCGGCGAAGATCTCGCCGCCGGGCGGGTAGATGGTGGCGCCGGCGGCCTTGCGCTGGCGCAGGAACGCGGACAGGGCGCGCATCTCCTCGCGTGCGAACCAGTCGCCCACGCGGGCCTTCCAGCTCGGTTCCAGGCGGACCTCGGGTGCGGCAGGGGCGTCCATCGCGGTCAGATCACGCCGCGCTTCTTCTCAAGCAGCAGGTAGCCCACGCCGACCGCCGCGCCGATGCCCAGCGCCGCCGGCCAGCCCAGCGGGCTCAGCCATTTCACCAGCCCGGCCGCGATCAGCCCGAGAATGACGAACTGCGAATAGCGCCAGCGGCTCTCGCGGAAGCTCTTCAGCGACGGCGGTGTGGTCATGGATCAGACCTTGTAGCCGGTGTGGATGGCGACGATCCCGGCGCTCAGGTTGCGGTAGCTGCAGCGGGACAGCCCCGCCGCCTCCATCATCGCCTTGAGCGCCTCCTGCGGCGGGTGCCGGCGGATCGACTCGGCCAGGTAGCGGTAGCTGTCGGCGTCATTGGCCAGCAGCCGGCCCAGGCGCGGCAGCACCTGGAACGAGTGGAAGTCGTACAGCGGCCGGAACCACTCGGCCTTCACTTCCGAGAATTCCAGCACCCGCGCCTGCCCGCCGGGTTTCAGTACCCGCGCGATCTCGCGCAGCGCCGCGTCCTTGTCGGTGACGTTGCGCAGGCCGAAGGCCATGGTGACCAGGTCGAAACTGGCGTCGGGGAAGGGCAGGCGCTCGGCGTTGCACTGCACGTATTCGAAGCCGCGCACCAGACCGCGGTCGGTCAGGCGGTCGCGGCCCACGCGCAGCATGTCGCCGTTGATGTCGCCCAGCACCAGTTCGCCGGTCTCGCCCACGCGATCCTTCAGCAGCGCGGCGATGTCGCCGGTGCCGCCGGCCAGGTCCAGCACGCGGTCGCCGCGGCGCACCTGCGAGGTGGCGACGAAGAAGCGCTTCCAGACCCGATGGATGCCCAGGCTCATGGCATCGTTCATCACGTCGTACTTGCGCGCCACCGACGAGAACACCTCGCCGACCAGCTTCTGCTTCTCGGCCACCGGCACGTCGCGGAAGCCGAAGTGGGTGGTGCCGGGGGTGCCCGTGGGTTCGCTCATGCGGCGATTATCGCACCGCCCGGCGCGGCGCGGCGCAGGCCCCGGGAATGCGCGGCCGCGGAAACGCAAAGCCCGCCTTGCGGCGGGCCTTGCAGTGCATCCCGGGAAGGCCGGGCGGCTTACTTGATCTTGCCTTCCTTGTACATCACGTGCTTGCGAACGACGGGGTCGTACTTGCTGACCTCCATCTTGTTCGGCGTGTTCTTCTTGTTCTTGTCGGTGGTGTAGAAGTGGCCGGTGCCGGCCGAGGAGATCAGGCGGATCTTGTCGCGCTTGGAAGCCATGGTTCGATCCTCCCTTAGACCTTCAGGCCCTGCTTGCGCAGGTCGGCGAGCACGGCGTCAATGCCGTTCTTGTCGATGGTGCGCAGCGCGGCGGTGGAAACACGGAGCTTGACCCAACGGTTTTCGGAGGCGACCCAGAAGCGGCGCTCGTGGAGGTTGGGCTGGAAGCGACGACGCGTCTTGCGGTTGGAGTGCGAGACGTTGTTGCCGGTCGTCGTGCGCTTGCCGGTGACTTGGCAGACTTTGGACACTGGGCACCTCGATGGTGGTTGGGTTGTCGCCCGTAGCCCGGGAGACGGCGGCCCCGGCACGTGGCCGGGAGAGCGCTGCAGGGCGCAGCGAGCCGTGCATTATGCCCGCCGCGCGGGCGCGCCGCAAGCCGCCAGGCCGTTCTCGCCGTCAGCCGGCGGCGGGCGCGGCGGGCGGGGAGGG
>CAYYAT010000143.1:4962-5276 GCA_964469595.1 uncultured Thermomonas sp. | reverse complement strand
GCTCGTATTCGTAGGAGACCCGCAGCAGCAGCCCGAGCGCGGCGCAGGTCATCACCACCGAGGAGCCGCCGTAGGACACCAGCGGCAGCGTCAGGCCCTTGGTCGGCAGCAGGCCGAGGTTGACGCCCATCGAGATGAAGCTCTGCATGCCCATCCACAGCGCGATCCCGAACGCCAGATAGCCGGCGAAGTGGCGGCGCAGCTCGATGCATTTCAGGCCCAGCCAGAACGCGCGCCCGACCAGCAACCCGTACAGCCCGATCACCAGCGCCACCCCGACCAACCCCAGCTCCTCCGCGACCACCGAGAAGATG
>CAYYAT010000143.1:0-4952 GCA_964469595.1 uncultured Thermomonas sp. | reverse complement strand
CCGAAGTACTGGGCGGCGTCGCTGGCGATGACAGTGAGCAGGCCGGCCAGCAGCGCCCAGGGCCCGAACTCCACCCGCAGCGCCATGACCGCGCCCGCCGGCACGCCGATGTAGACGGGGGCTGCCAGCGCGACGCCGACCAGCCCCAGCTCCTCGGCCACCACCGAGAAAATGAAGTCGGTATGCGCCATCGGCAGGTAGGACAGCTTCTGCACCGAGCCGCCGAGGCCCACGCCCAGCCACTCGCCGCGGCCGATCGCCATCAACGCGTTGCTGAGCTGGTAGCCGGCGCCGAGCTGGTCCTGCCACGGATCCATGAACGAGGTGACCCGGCGCATCCGGTACGGCTCCAGGATCACCAGCGCCACCACCCCGGGCAACAGCAGCAGGATCGGGAGGATCAGCCGCTTCAGCGGCGCGCCGCCCAGCACCAGCATGCCGAGGGTGATGCCCAGCAGCAGCATCGAGGAGCCGAAGTCCGGCTGCAGCATCAGCATCGCGACCAGCAGCAGGGCCATGCCGGCCGGCTTGATCATCGCGTACCAGCGCTCGGCCACCTCCTCGCTGTAGCGCTTGAGGTAGCTGGCCAGCCACACCAGGTAGAACACCTTCACCAGTTCCACCACCTGGAAGCTGGCCGGCCCGAGATTCAACCAGCGGCGCGCGCCGTTGATGGTCTTGCCCACGTGCGGCAACCACAGCACCAGCAGCAGCAGGAAGCAGGCCAGCAGCAGCCAGTGCGCGTGCTGCTCGACCTGTTTCAGCTCCAGCCGCATCACCACCAGCGCCATCGCGATGCCGATGCCGAGATAGGCCGCATGCCGCACCAGGAAATACCAGGGACCGACGTTCTGGCCGCCGCCGGCGATCGCGGCCGAGCCGACCATCACCACCCCGAGGCAGGCCAGCGCGACCACCGCGCCCAGCAGCCACGGGTCGAAGCGCCCGCCGATCTCGCCGATGCGGGTGGCCTGTCCGGAGACGTCGTAGCCGATCGTCGCCATCTCAGCGCACCTTCAACGTCGCCAGCCCGACCAGCACCAGCACCACGCTGATGATCCAGAAGCGCACGATCACCCGCGGCTCCGGCCAGCCCTTCAGCTCGAAGTGGTGGTGGATCGGCGCCATCCGGAACACGCGCCTGCCGGTGAGCTTGAAGCTGGCGACCTGGATCATCACCGACAGGGTCTCGATGACGAAGATGCCGCCCATCAGCACCAGAACCAGTTCCTGCCGCACGATCACCGCGATCGTGCCCAACACCGCGCCCAGCGCCAGCGCGCCGATGTCGCCCATGAACACCATGGCGGGATAAGTGTTGAACCACAGGAAGCCCAGCCCCGCGCCGGCGATCGCGGTGCAGATGATGATCAGCTCGCCCGCGCCCGGCACCCGCGGGATCTGCAGGTAGTGGGCGAAGGTGGCGTTGCCGGAGGCATACGCGAACACGCCCAGCGCGCAGGCCACCAGCACGGTGGGCATGATGGCGAGCCCATCGAGGCCGTCGGTCAGGTTGACCGCGTTGGAGAAGCCGACGATCCAGAAATAAGCGATCGTCACGAAGCCCACGCCGGCCAGCGGCAGCGCCACGGTCTTGAACAGCGGCAGGTAGAAGGTGGTGGCCGCGGCGACGTCGGCATTCACGTACAGGAAAATGCCGGCCGCCAGCCCCAGCAGCGACTGCAGCGCGTACTTGCTGCGCGAGCGCATGCCGTTGGGATCGCGCTTGACGATCTTGATCCAGTCATCGGCCCAGCCGATCGCACCGAAGCCCAGCATCACCGCCAGCACCACCCACACGTACTTGTTGCGCAAATCGCCCCACAGCAGCACGGATGCGGCGATCGAGAGCAGGATCAGCGCGCCGCCCATGGTCGGGGTGCCGGCCTTGGAGAAATGCGACTGCGGGCCATCCTTGCGGATCGGCTGGCCGCCGGCCTTGAGCCCGGCCAGGTAGCGGATCATCCCCGGGCCCCACCACAGCGACAGCGCGAGCGCGGTCAGCGCGGCCAGGATGGCGCGGAAGGTGAGGTAGTTGAACAGGTTGAAATGCCCGTGCAGCTGTTCCAGCCAGCGGGTGAGCTCAAGCAGCATCGGTTCCCTCCTCACTGCCGCGCGCGGCATCCCGCGCCAGCAGCGCGGCTACGATCGTGTCCATCGCGCTGCCGCGCGACCCCTTCACCAGCACCCGCACGCCCGGGCGTAGCGCCGGCGCCAGCGCCTGCAGCAGCGCCTGGTGCGATTCGAACTGCTGCGCGCCCGCCCCGAATGCGGCGCTGGCATGCGCGCTCAGCGGGCCGAGGGTGAACAGCCGCGCGATCCCGGCCGCGCGCGCGCGCGCGCCGGCCTCGGCGTGCAGCGCGATTTCGTGCTCGCCCAGCTCGCGCATGTCGCCCAGCACCAGCCAGGCCTCGCCACCGCCTTCGGCCAGGGTGTCGATGGCGGCCGCCAGTGATCCCGGGTTGGCGTTGTAGCTGTCGTCGATCAGCAGCGCGCCGCTGCGCAGCGGGCGCGCCACCAGCCGCCCGGCCACCCGTTCGCTGGCCTCCAGTCCAGCACGGACCTGGTCGAGCCCCGCACCCACCGCCAGCGCCATCGCCGCCGCCGCCAGCGCGTTGCGCACGTTGTGGCGGCCGGCCAGCGGCAGCGCCACCTCCACCTCGCCGGCGGGCGTGACCAGCACGAAGCGCGAGCCGTCGATGCCGGCCTGGATCGCGCGCGCACCGACCTCGGCCGCGGCCTCGATCCCGAACCGGATCATCCGCCGCCCGCGCAGGCGCTCGCTGAAATACACCGCGAACGCATCGTCCGCGTTCACCACCGCCACCCCGTCGTCGGGCAGCGCCTGGTAGATCGCGCCCTTGGTCTGGGCCACGCCGAGCAGGCTGCCCATGCGCTCCAGGTGGGCGGCGGCGACGTTGTTCACCAGCGCCACGTCGGGCCGTGCGATCGCGCACAGGTAGGCGATGTCGCCGGGCTTGCCGGCGCCCATCTCGTACACCGCGAAGCGCGCGTCGTCGGGCGCCTCCAGCACCGCCAGCGGCAGTCCGATCTCGTTGTTGCGGTTGCCGGGGTTGGCGTAGGCGCCGCCCAGCTGGCGCAGGATCGACAGCAGCAGGGTCTTGACCGTGGTCTTGCCGTTGCTGCCGGTGACCGCCAGCACCTTGGTGGCGCGCCCGGCCTGCACCGCGGCGGCCAGGCTGCCCAGCGCGCGCTGGGTATCGGCCACCACCACCTGCGGGAGGTCCACCGCCTGCGGCTGCGCCACCAGCGCGGCCACGCAGCCGCCGTCGGCCGCGGCCTGCACGTGGGCATGCCCGTCGAAGCGCTCGCCCTTGAGGGCGACGAACAGCGCGTCGCCACCCGGCAGCGCGCGGGTGTCGGTGGCGATCGCATCCACCGTGCGGTCGGCACCGTGCAGGCGGCCGCCGGTGGCCTGCGCGATCCAGCTGAGCAGGCGCGGGGTCATGTCGCCTCCCCGCCGCGCCGGCGCAGGCACTCGCGCGCCACCGCGGCATCCTCGAACGGGTGCTTCACGCCGGCGATCTCCTGGTAGGGTTCGTGGCCCTTGCCGGCCACCAGCACCACGTCGCCGGCCGCGGCCCCGGCGATCGCACTGGCGATCGCGGCGGCGCGGTCGCGCTGCACCACCACCGCCTGCGGGGCGATGAAACCGGCGAGGATGTCGGCCACGATCGCATCGCCGTCCTCGCCGCGCGGGTTGTCGTCGGTGACGATCACCGCGTCGGCCAGGCGCTCGGCGATGGCCGCCATCTGCGGCCGCTTGCCGGTGTCGCGCTCGCCGCCGCAGCCGAACACGCAGAGCAGGCGGCCGGCGGTATGCGCGCGCAGCGAGGCCAGCGCCTGTTCCAGCGCGTCCGGGGTGTGCGCGTAATCCACCACCACCAGCGGCTGCCCCGGCGCGCCGCCCAGCCGGTTCATGCGGCCATCCACCGGCAGCAGCTGCGACAGGGTCTCGGCGATCAGCGCCGGCGCCATGTCCAGCGCGTACAGGGTGGTCGCCACGCCCAGCAGGTTGTCCACGTTGAAGCGCCCCAGCAGCGGCGAGCGCACCGGATGCGCCTGCCCGCCGGCGTGCAGCAGGAAGCCGATGCCGCCGGCATCCAGCACCAGCTCCTCGGCGCGCACGCTGGCACCGGTCGCGCCGCGCGAGGAGAACCCCAGCGCGCGTACCTTGCCCTGCACCGCCGCGAACAGCTCGCGCCCGAACGCATCGTCCAGGTTGACCGCCGCCGCGCGCAGCCCCGGCCAGTCGAACAGCCGGGCCTTGGCCGCGCCATAGCGGGCCATGTCGCCGTGGTAATCGAGGTGGTCGCGGGTCAGGTTGGTGAACACGGCGACGTCGAAATGCACGCCGTCCACCCGGCCCTGGTCGAGCGCGTGCGAAGACACTTCCATCGCCACCGCCGAGGCACCCTCGTCGCGCAGCTCGGCCAGCAGCGCATGCAGGCGCAGCACCAGCGGGGTGGTGAAGCCGGTCGGCACCGCCTTCGGCCAGATCCCGGCGCCGAGCGTGCCCAGGGTGCCCGCCTTCTGCCCGCGCAGGGTCCAGGCCTGGGCCAGCAGCTGCACGGTCGAGGTCTTGCCGTTGGTGCCGGTGACGCCGACGGTGGCCATCGCCGCGCTGGGGTGGCCGTGGAAGGTATCGGCCAACGCGCCCATGCGCGCGCGCAGGCCCGGCACCGGGATCGCGTCGGCGGGCGCCGGCAGGTCGTCGGGTGCCGGCGGTTCGTACAGCACGGCGGCGGCGCCGGCGGCCTTGGCGGCATCCGCGAAGTGCAGGCCGTGCGCGCCGAAGCCGCCGATCGCCACGAACGCATCGCCCGGGCGCACCTCGCGGCTGTCCTGCACCAGCCCGGTGATGGCCAGCTCGGCGGACAGCCCCTCGAGTTCGGGCAGCAGCTCGCCCAGCAGCATCTGGCGCACGCGCT
>CAYYAT010000142.1:1727-5289 GCA_964469595.1 uncultured Thermomonas sp. | reverse complement strand
CTCCCGTATCGACCCGCGGATTGTAGGGCGCGCGCGTACAGGGCGCGTGTACGGGGCGTGCCGGGTAGCGCGGTGGTCAGGGTAGCCAGCCGCCCGCGCCCGCCAGCCACAGCGAGCCTCCGGCCAGCAGCCCGCCGATGCCGGTCGCGGCCAGCACGTCGCTGGGATAGTGCAGGCCCAGCACCACGCGCGAGACCGCCACGCTGGTGGCGAACGGCACCAGCAGCCAGGCCAGCACGGGGTAGTGCGCCAGCGCCACCACGCTGAAGGCGATTGCATGCAGGGTGTGGCCGGACGGGAAGCTGAATTCGTCCAGCGGGGCCACCCAGGCGCGGATGCGGCCGTCGTGGGCGAACGGCCGCGGGCGCCGGGTCCAATGTTTCAGGCGCTTGTACAGCAGCAGCGCGACCGCGCCGGTCGCGGCCAGGTGCAGCGAGACGCGCAGGCCGTGCAGCCCATCCACCACCACCAGCCCCGCCATCAGCGCGTACCAGAAGACGCCATCGCCCAGGCGGCTGACCGCGGCGAAGTAGTGCAGGAACCAACGGCGCGCGCACAGCGCATTGGCGTGCAGGCACCAGCGGCGCTCGGCCGCCAGCAGGCGCTCAGGAGACATGGGCCGCGGCATGCGCAGAGCTCCCATGGATGGAAATGGATTGCAGCAGGCCGTCGAAATCTTCGGCGACCCGCGCCGGGCGCAACGCCGCTACCGCCTCGCGGCAGGCCGTGCGCATCGCTTCGCGCAGGGTGTCGTTGGCGCCCAGGCGCAACGTGGCCGCTATGAAGCCGGTGTCGTCGTCGCAGGCGACCGCCGCGCCATGCACGCCATCGCGCACCAGTTCGCGGGTGGCGCCATAGTCGAAGGCCACCAGCGGCACGCCGCTGGCCAGCGATTCCAGAGTGACGTTGCCGAAGGTCTCGCTGCGGCTGGGGAACAGGAACAGGTCGCCACTGGCGAAGTGGCGGCCCAGCGCCTCGCCACGCTGCACTCCGCAGAACACGAAATCCGGATTCTCGCGCTCCAGCGCCGCGCGCGCGGGGCCATCGCCCACCCACACGAAACGCGCGTCGGGGCGGACCCGCTGCAACTCGCGAAAAGCGTGCACCGCCAGCGGCAGGTTCTTTTCCGGCGCGATGCGGCCGACATACAGCACGGCCAGCGCCTGCGCGTCGAGCCCCCAGGCCATGCGCAGCGCCGGGTCGCGGTGATCGGGATGGAAGGCGGCGGTGTCCACCGCGCGCGGCAGTCGCACGACGTTGCGAAAGCCGTGGTCTTCGAGGAAGCCCTGCAGTTCGCGGGTGGGCACCAGCGTGGCCTGCGCGCCGTTATGGAAACGTCGCATCCAGCGCAGCGCGGTGCCCTGTAGCCAGGGCGCCCCGTAGCTGCGGACGTAATCGTCGAACCGGGTATGGAAGCCGGTGGCGGCGGGGATGCCCAGCCGGCGCGCCGCGCGCAGCGCGGACCAGCCCAGCGGGCCTTCGGTCGCGACGTAGATCGCGTCTGGCCGTTCCGATTCCCAGCGGCGCAGCAGCGCGCGGGTGGCCGGCAGCCCGAAGCGCAGGCCGGGATAGCGCGGAAGCGCGGCGCCGCGCACCAGCAGGGTATCCGCTGGATGCAGTGGGTCGTCAGGCTGGCGCGGGCGAACCAGCGCGACCGCATGCCCCCGTTCGCGCAGCCCCTGCTCCAGTCCCTGCACGGTCAAGGCGACGCCGTTCACTTCGGGCGGATAGGTCTCGCTGACGAGGCTGTAGCGCATGGCCGGTACTCCCCCGGTGGCCGGTGCCACGCAGCGTCGCGGCAGGGCGTGACCGCCGCGTGTCGGCGGGATGAAACGGCGGTGACGCAAGCCGCCGCTGGGCTCCCCTGCAATGCAGGTTTCCTCTTGATCGATGCCTGCATGCGCGACGATCGCGACACTCCTGCCGTCGACGTCGCCATCGTTGGCGGCAACCCCGCAGGCCAGCGGCCGCTTGCAGGTGCAGGCCGCCCGCCTGCAGGGCGTGGCCCTGCGCGGAGACGGCCGCATCGACGTGACCGTGCCGCCGCGGCATGCGGAGGTACCGGAGCAGTTCACGGTGGACCGCGTGATCAACGCCACCGGCATCGACACCACCATCGACCCGCGTCCGGACCGCCTGCTGGGCCAGTTGCAGGCCAACGGCCGCATCGTGGCGGGCCCCCACGGCCTGGGGGTCGCGGTGGCGGCCGATGGGCGCGTCGTGGACGCCGCCGGGCGCGTGGATTCCGCGCTGTTCGTGATCGGCGCCCTGCGGATGGGGGCGCTATGGGAAACCACGGCCATCCACGAACTGCGCGAGCAGGCCCACGGCATCGCGGCGGCCATCGCCTCGTCCGCGGGTGAAGCGCGCCCCGGCTGAGGCGCCGTGCCGCGCGTCAGTCGGTGGTGTCGGTCGTCAGGCAGGACTGCTCGCGCACGTACCAGTCGTCCCCGTCGTGGCGGAACCGTGCGCACTGCACCAGCGGCGCCTGGTAGACGTGCACCGATACCGCAACCGCATCTGCATGCGGATTGCGCAGCACGTGGTATTCATGCGGCGGGATCAGGCTGCCCGCGCTGCCAGGACCGGCGCGCAGGGTTTCGGCGGCGCGGAAGCGTGCGCGCGCGCCGTCGGTTTCCAGCAGTTCGTAGCGGATGATGTCCAGCTCGCCCTGCCATACGCCTTCCACGCACCAGCGGCCGTCGTGGTCGTGGAGCGGGGTGTCCTGGCCCGGGCCCCAGGTCATCGCGACCACGCTGTAGCCGTGGACCGGGCTGCGGTGCAGCTCGCGCCGCGCGTAATGGCCGGGCACCGGCATGCGCACGGCATCGGGCAAGTGCACCGACGGGTCGCGGATCAGCGATTCCAGCGCCGCGCGTAGGGCCTGGGTGGTGGCTTCCGGCTCGCCCAAGGCCACCGCCGCGTCCAGCAGTGCATAGAAGCGATCGCTTCCGGGAAACACGGTCGTCGGCAGATCGGGCGAGGCGGGCATGGCGTTCACCGCCGCGAGTGTACTGCAGTCGAGCCCGCATGATCATATGGCGGCATTTCGGTATGCCGGATTCGCATAACGGTGCGCCGCCGCAGGCAGGGCATGGCGCCCATCCCATCTCGCCCGGCCAAGACCGGCGGCGTTGGACCACCGCGCTCCGGGGCGTCGGCGCACATGCCGCGCCAGAACCGGAAAGCCCCGCGGGAGCGGGGCTGCGGGCGGAACACGCATCGCCGCGCAGGCCGATGCCGCGGGCATGGTGCCGGAAGTGGGACTCGAACCCACACGCTTTTAAGGGCGGCGGATTTTGAGTCCGCTGCGTCTACCGATTCCGCCATTCCGGCGCGGACGGCGAGTATAGCCGAGCGCGGCAGTCAGGCCACCTTGCCGGTGTCGTTGGCGGCGCGGGGCAGGGTAGCAAGGAAGCCGGCCACGGCGGGGGCGAAGCGCGTCTCGTCCACCAGGAAGGCGTCGTGGCCCTGCGGCGAGGGCATCGCCAAAAAACGCGTCTGGCAACCGGCCTGGCGCAGCCCGGCGGCGATCTCCTCCTGCTGCTGGATCGGGAACAGG
>CAYYAT010000142.1:0-1717 GCA_964469595.1 uncultured Thermomonas sp. | reverse complement strand
GATATCGGTCCTGACCCCGATCACTAGCGCCTGCCGCACCCCGGAGAGCGCGGCCAGTCCGGCCGCGGTATCGCCGCCGTGGGCTTCGCCGAGGTCGAACCAGTCCATCGAGCGGCTCAGGTACAGGTAGCTGTTGGGGTCGAATGCATGCACGAAGCGGCGCGCGTGCGCCTCGAGGTAGCGTTCGACCTCGAACTCCAGCCCGAACGGGTCCTCGTCGTCGCGGCGCTCGGCGTCCAGCCGCACGCGGCCGAAGCGACCGTCCCATTCCAGCGCCGAGCGGTAGGTGATGACGCCCAGCTTGCGCGCCATGCGCATGCCATTTTCCGGATAGGTGCCGGCGGCCTCGTAATCGCCGTCGCGCCACTCCGGGTCGAGCCGGATCGCCTCCCGCTGCAGCGAGCGGATCGCGATCGAGAACGGCAGCGCGCGCGCCGCGCCGCAGATGTTGACGTGACTGCGGGCGATGCCGGGATGGCGCGCCAGCAGCGCCAGCGCGCTCATGCCGCCCATCGAGTTGCCGATCACGCAGGCCAGCTGCGCGATGCCCAGCCCGTGCACCAGCGCGGCTGCGGCGTCGGCGCCGTCCTCGATCGACAAGGCCGGAAAGTCGAGCCGGTAGGGCGTGCCGGTGGCCGGATCCAGCGAGGCCGGGCCGGTGCTGCCCTTGCAACTGCCGAGCGCGTTCACGCAGATCACGAACCAGCGGCGGGTGTCGATCGGCTTGCCCGGGCCGATCATCCATTCCCACCAGCCGGGCGCCGGGTTGTCGGCATGGCTGGCCGCGTGCGCGTCCGGCGACATGCCGGTGAGGAGGAGGATGGCATTGCCGCCCGCCGCGTCCAGCTGGCCCAAGGTTTCATAGGCCAGGCGCGCGCCGTGCAGCACGCCGCCACGCTTCATCGGGAACGGCGATGGCAGCGCGAACCAGCGGGTGCCGGGAGGGATGAATTCGGTCATGACAGTTGCGGCGGGATGCGGGAACCGATGCGACATCATCCTCCCGCCGTGGCCATATTGACATGCAGGATCGGCATGCCGGCATGCACGATCCGCCGCGGCAGCCTGCATCCGGGCGCGGGGCTTGCGCGTAGGCGCAGGTCTTCAGCGTGGCCCGATCACGAGTGCGATGGGCTGGCGGGCTGGCAGCGCCACCCGCAGCGGCGCCGATTCGGGATCGCCGTCCTGGCGCATGGCCTGGCCGCTGGCCGACAGCCGCGCCACCAGTTCCACCTCGCGCAGCTGCGACAGCCTGAGGGTGGGCATCGGGCTGTCGGCATCGCTGAGCCTGACCTCCAGCGGCAGTGCGCTGGCCGGATGCTTCTGTACCGCCACCGGCATCGGCGGACCGCCGATCTGGCGGGCGATCACGAAGACCGTGGCGTCCGGCTGCAGCCGCACCCGCGCGGCCAGCGCGGGATCCAGGGAGACCTTCACGGACAGCAGCGGTGCCGGTGCGGCAGGTTCTGCCAGTGGCGCCAGGCCGGCCTGCGCGCGGGCGGCATTGATTTCCTTGCGCAGGCTGGCCGCCGTCTTGGCGTCGACCTGCGCCAGCAGCAGCTCCCAGGTGGCGGCGGCCTGCGCGTTTTCGCCGCGCTGCCGCTGCGCCACGCCGAGGAACCAGCGCGCGCGCTGGTGCGCCGGGTTGGCCTTCAGCGCGGCCTCCAGCCAGGCGCTGGCGCGGGCGTCGAAGCCGTGTTCCGGCGCCGCCAGGGCG
>CAYYAT010000141.1:0-5291 GCA_964469595.1 uncultured Thermomonas sp. | reverse complement strand
ATTCACGCCGGTCGAACCCGACACGTACCAGCGATCATCGAACTCCTGGGCAGACGCGGCCTGCGCCAGACCCAGACTACCCAGCAGGGCAGCGCAGAGGAGTTTCTTGTTCATGCTTCAGCTCCTTGATTCAGTAAAGAAACTTGCGACGCAAAGGTGTTGGTGTTGCTGTGTACCGGTTGTGTCCGCACACCACCCGCTTCGGGCCCGATGGGCAGGCGAAAGCGCATTAACACTAACATAACTTCAGGCGCTTGCAAAACACGCGAAGGCCGCGCGGACGGGACGCGCATCACCCCATACGCAGCGGTATGCTTTGGCGATGACGACCGCCTACCCGCACCTGCTCGCTCCGCTCGACCTCGGCTTCACCACCCTGCGCAACCGGGTCCTGATGGGCTCGATGCACACCGGGCTGGAAGACCATGCCCGCGACTTCCCGAAACTGGCGGCCTATTTCGCCGAGCGCGCGGCTGGCGGGGTCGGCCTGATGGTGACCGGCGGCTTCGCACCCAACCTGCGCGGCTGGCTCAAACCCTTCGCCGGACGCATGAGCCTGCCCTGGCACGTGCCCCGGCACCGCCAGGTGACCGCCGCGGTGCATGCGCACGGCGCCAAGATCTGCCTGCAGCTGCTGCATGCCGGCCGCTACGCCTACCACCCGCTGTCGGTGGCGCCGAGCGCGCTGAAGGCACCGATCAATCCATTCACCCCGCGCGCGCTCAGCCCGCGCGGCATCGAACGCACCCTGCGCGACTTCGCCAGCGCCGCTGCGCGCGCGCGCGAGGCCGGCTACGACGGGGTGGAGATCATGGGCTCGGAAGGCTACCTGCTGAACGAGTTCACCGCGCCGCGCAGCAACCATCGCCGCGACGCCTGGGGCGGGGATCCGCAGCGGCGGATGCGCTTCGCGGTGGAGACCGTGCGCCGGGTGCGCGAAGCCTGCGGCCCGGACTTCATCCTGATCTACCGCCTCTCGCTGCTGGACCTGGTCGAGGATGGCAACGACTGGGCCGCCATCGTGGCCCAGGCCCGGGCGGTAGAGGCCGCCGGCGCGACCCTGATCAACACCGGCATCGGCTGGCACGAGGCGCGCATCCCCACCATCGCCACCTCGGTGCCGCGCGCCGCGTTCACCGCGGTCACCGCCAAACTGAAGCCGCACGTGGCGCTGCCGCTGGTGGCGACCAACCGCATCAACATGCCCGACGTGGCCGAGCGCGTGCTGGCGCAGGGCCATGCCGACCTGGTGTCGATGGCACGCCCGCTGCTGGCCGACCCGCAATGGGTGGAAAAGGCGCGCAGCGGCCGCGCACATGCGATCAACACCTGCATCGCCTGCAACCAGGCCTGTCTCGACCATGTGTTCGAGAACAAGCGTGCCAGCTGCCTGGTGAACCCGCGCGCCGGCGCCGAGACCGAGCTCAACTACACGCCAACCGATGCGCCCAAGACGGTGGCGGTGGTCGGCGCCGGGCCCGCCGGCCTCGCCTGCGCCAGCGTCGCCGCCGAGCGCGGACATCGGGTCGTACTGTTCGACGCGGCCGCGGAGATCGGGGGCCAGTTCAACCTGGCCAAGCAGATCCCCGGCAAGGAAGAGTTCCACGAAACCCTGCGCTATTTCGACCACAGGCTCACGGAGACCGGGGTGGAGCGGCGGCTGGGCACGCGGGTGGAGGCAGCGGATCTGTCGAAGTTCGACGAAGTCGTCATTGCCACCGGGGTGACGCCGCGCCGGGTGGCCTTCCCCGGCGCCGAGGATCCGCGGGTGGTCGGCTACCTCGACGTGCTGGAAGGCCGGGTGACAGTGGGCGCGCGCGCCGCCATCATCGGCGCCGGCGGGATCGGGTTCGACGTGGCCGAGTTTCTGGCCGAGGCCGGGCATTCGCCCAGCCTGGATCCGGCGCGCTGGATGCAGGAATGGGGCGTGGACCCGACATTCGAAACAGCCGGCGGTCTGGTGCCGGCGCAGCCCGCGCCGCCGGCGCGCCAGCTGTGGCTGCTGCAACGTTCGCCCGGCAAGCCCGGCGCCCGCCTGGGCAAGACCACCGGCTGGATCCACCGCGCCACGCTCAAGGCCAAGGGCGTGCGGATGCTGGGCGGCGTGGAATACCTCGGCATGGATGCGGCCGGTCTGCGCATCCGGATGGAAGGCGGCGAGCAGGTGCTGGCGGTGGACCACGTGGTGGTCTGCGCCGGTCAGGAGCCGCGGCGCGACCTGTTCGATGCCCTGCAGGCGCAGGGCCGGCGCGCGCACCTGATCGGCGGCGCCAAGCTGGCGGCCGAACTGGATGCCAAGCGCGCGATCGATGAAGGCAGCCGTCTGGCGGCCGCGCTTTGACCTGCGCCGGAACGCTGAACAAATCCATGAAAAATCAAGGAGTTCAATCCATGCGTTCAGCTGACGTTGTGGATTCGCCCCCTACCTTGCGCCGACTTTTGGCCTGAGCGGACGCGCCCCTGCGTCTTGATCAGGTAAACCGGCACGCCGCCCGCCACGCCTACAGATGCGGGCCGCGCGCCCGGGCAAAGGCCGCCACAGAGCAGCCGCCCTCCCCAGTACGCCATGACGCAGACGCGCGGCATCCGCTCCACCGATGCCACGTCAAGCGCCGCAACGGAGCAAGGAGTACGACATGAAACTGGCGTGGATCCTCTGGCTGTCGCACGTGTTGCCGCAGCCCGCCGCAGACTCGCTCTGCCTGTCCACCACCGTCTATCTGGAAGCGCGCGACCAGTCCGCACTGGGCCAGCAGGCCGTCGCCGAGGTCGCCCTGCGCCGCCGCGACAGCGGCCTGTGGGGCAGCAACCTGTGCCAGGTGGTGACCGCGCGCAAGCAGTTCGCGCCCACCCTGCTGTCGCCGCAGACCCGGCTGTCCAACATCCGGGCCTGGACCGAGGCGGTCAGCGTGGCGCTGGACTCCGAGCGCAACTGGGCCCTGCCGCGCGACCAGCGCAGGCTGGTGGTGCCGGGCGCCAGCCACTTCGCGGCGCATGCGATCGCCAGCCCGGCCTGGAGCAATGCGACCACGGTCGCCACCATCGGGGACCACACCTTCTACAAGGTGCAGAGTCTGAAACCGCGCCGCGGCTGAGCCGGCGCGCGCCTTGACTAGGGAAGGTCTGAACAACGCCATTCAGGCGTTGTCAGCCCACGCCGAGTCCGCTACAGGCCCGGACTCGGCTCACTCGCATCAATCACTTGCGTCATTGATGCGTGGCCGGCCCTCCATGGCCGGCGGGAACCTCTGAATTGATCAGAAGTTCCCTAGACTCACTCAGCACCGCCGCGGTCCTGCCACAGGCGCGCCATTTCCAGATAGGTGAAGCTGGCCGACCAGGCGATCAGCATCAGCCCGGCGATCGCCTCCATCCCGGCCATGACCCGCAGGGCGCCGTCCGGGGAGATGTCGCCGAAGCTGACCGTGCTGTAGGCCATGGCCGACAGGTAAACCCCGTCGAACAGGGAAATGTCGTCCATGCCACGCGCCAGGCCGATTCCGGGCAGCTGGTCCAGGCCCCAGTACGCGACCCCGTAGCAGACGATCTCCAGGACGTGCAGCCCCAACAGGGCGAAGATGATCACCAGCATCGCCGAGCGGTGGCGCGGGTGGCGGCGGCCGCCGTAGCGACGCGCCAGGCCTTCCAGGCCGCGGTAGTGGATCAGCACCACCAGCCCGGTGACCGCCAGCGTCACCAGGGCGGCCAACGCATATCCGCCCAAGCCTTGCATTGGCGCCGCCGCGATCATCGCGCTCAGCGCTGGTCGATCGGCACGAAGGTGCGGTCTTCCGGCCCGGTGTAATTCGCGGACGGACGGATGATCTTGCCGTCGATGCGCTGCTCGATGATGTGGGCGCTCCAGCCGCTGGTGCGGGCGATCACGAACAGCGGGGTGAACATCGCGGTGGGCACGCCCATCATGTGGTAGCTGACCGCGCTGAACCAGTCGAGGTTGGGGAACATCTTCTTGATGTCCCACATCACCGATTCCAGGCGCTCGGCGATGTCGTACATCTTCATGTTGCCCTGCTCGGCGGACAGCTGGCGCGCAACCTCCTTGATCACCTTGTTGCGCGGATCGGACACGGTGTAGACCGGGTGGCCGAAGCCGATCACCACTTCCTTGCGCTCGACGCGGGCCTTGATGTCGGCCTCCGCCTCGTCCGGCGTCTCGTAGCGCTTCTGCACCTCGAACGCGACCTCGTTGGCGCCGCCGTGCTTGGGCCCGCGCAGGGCGCCGATGCCGCCGGCGATGCACGAATACATGTCGCTGCCGGTGCCGGCGATCACGCGGCAGGTGAAGGTGGACGCGTTGAACTCGTGCTCGGCGTACAGGATCAGCGAGGTGTGCATCGCGCGCACCCACGACTGCGGCGGCGGCTCGCCGTGCAGCAGGTGCAGGAAGTGGCCGCCGATGGAGTCGTCATCGGTTTCTACGTCGATGACCCGGCCGTTGTGGCTGTAGTGATACCAGTACAGCAGCATCGACCCCAGGGAGGCCATCAGCTTGTCGGCGATGTCGCGCGCGCCGGGGTGGTTGTGGTCGTCTTTCTCCGGGGCCACGCAGCCCAGCACCGACACGCCGGTGCGCATCACGTCCATCGGATGCGCCGACGGCGGCAGTTCCTCCAGCGCGGCCTTCACCGCGGCCGGGATGCCGCGCAGCGACTTCAGCTTGGCCTTGTAGGCGCGCAGCTCGGCCCGGTTCGGCAGCTTGCCGTGCACCAGCAGGTGGGCGATTTCCTCGAACTCGCTGGTGGTGGCAAGGTCCAGGATGTCGTAGCCGCGGTAGTGCAGGTCGTTGCCGGAACGACCGACAGTGCACAGCGCGGTGTTGCCGGCGGCGGTGCCGCTCAGGGCGACGGACTTCTTCGGCTTGAAGCCGGGGGTGGCGGTGTCACTCATCGTCGTGCTCCTGGGAATTCCGTATGGTTACTTCTTCGCCGCGAACAGCGCATCGAGCTGCTGCTCGTAGGCGTGGTAGCCGATGCGGTCATACAGTTCCTCGCGGGTCTGCATCGCATCGACCACGTTGCGCTGGTGGCCGTCGCGGCGGATCGCCTGGTACACCTGCTCCGCAGCCTTGTTGGCGGCGCGGAAGGCGGACAGCGGAAACAGCTGGATCGCCACGCCGGCACTGGCCAGCTCCTCGCGCGAGAACAGCGGGGTCTTGCCGAACTCGGTGATGTTGGCCAGCACCGGCACCCGCACCGCATCCACGAAGCGGCGGTAGGTCTGCAGGTCGTAGGCGGCCTCCGCGAAGATGCCGTCGGCGCCGGCCTCGACGC
>CAYYAT010000140.1:0-5302 GCA_964469595.1 uncultured Thermomonas sp. | reverse complement strand
GGATCGGCATCGCGGTGGCGATGTCGCTGCTGCTCGGCGCGATCATCTACTTCGGCCGCAGCCGCGGCGGCGGCCAGGGCCGGCGCCTGCCGCGCCCACCGCGCGAGTCCGGCCGCGGCGATCCGGTGGCGAGCGCCGGTGAGGCGGAGGGCGAGCGCGGCTGGGACGATGCCGCGGTGGCGCAGGAAGAATTGCCGCTGCCGGCGCCCGAGCGGCAACTGCCGGGCAAGCGCGCCAGCGACCAGTTCGACCGCATCCTCACCCTTTACGTGGCGGCCAAGGCCGACTGCAAGCTGCGCGGCCCCGACATCGTGGTGGCGGCGGAAAAGGCCGGCCTCACCTTCGGCTACATGGACGTGTTCCACCGCCTGGTAGACGGCCGCCCGGAGCTGGGGCCGATCTTCAGCGTGGCCAACATCATCAAGCCCGGCAGTTTCGACATGGCCGGCATCGCCGAGCTGGAAACCCCAGCGATCGCCTTCTTCCTGACCCTGCCGGCGCCGGTGCCGGCGCTGGATGCGTGGGAGACCATGGAGCCGGCAGCGCAGCGCATGGCCGACCTGCTGGACGGGGTGGTGCTGGACGAGGAGCGCAACGCGCTCGGCCGCCAGCGCATCCAGCATATCCGCGAGGAGCTGCGCGCCTACGACCGCCAGAACGCCGCGCCGCCGCTGGGCAAGTCCACCCGCTGGTGACGTGCGGGTGACGATGCGGGCGCCCGGCCCGCCGGGCGGGGCTTGGGGCGGGCGGCAGGGCAGGCGACAATCGCCGGCATGACCGACACCGCCGCCCGCATCGCCGATCTCCGTCAGCGCATCGAGGACGCCAACCGGCGCTACCACGAGCTGGACGATCCCGACATCACCGACGCCGAATACGACGCGCTGGTGCGCGAGCTGGAAGCGCTGGAGCGCGCGCACCCGGAGCTGGCGGCGCCGGATTCCCCCACCCGCAAGGTCGGCGCGGCGCCTTCCGGGCGCTTCGCGCAGGTCGAACACGCGGTCCCCATGCTATCGCTGGGCAATGCCTTCAGCGACGAGGAGGTGGCTGATTTCGTGCGGCGCATCCAGGAGCGGCTCGGGCGCGACGACCTGGTGTTCTCGGCCGAGCCCAAGCTCGATGGGCTGGCGATCAACCTGCGCTACGAGGACGGGGTGTTCGTGCAGGGCGCCACCCGCGGCGACGGCGCCACCGGCGAGGATGTCACCGCCAACCTGCGCACGATTTCCGTCATCCCGCAGCGGCTGCACGGCGCGGGCTGGCCGCAGGTGCTGGAGGTGCGCGGCGAGGTGTACATGGCGCGCGCCGACTTCGAGCGCTGGAACGAACACGCGCGCCTGCATGGCGGCAAGGTGCTGGCCAACCCGCGCAACGGCGCGGCCGGCTCGCTGCGCCAGCAGGACCCGGCGGTGACTGCGCAGCGGCCGCTGAGCTTTTATGCCTATGGCATCGGCCAGGTCGAGGGCGGCACGCTGCCGGATACCCATTCGGCCACCCTGGCGCGACTGCGCGACTGGGGCTTCCCGGTCAGCGATCTGGTGGAGGTGATGCGCGGCCTGGACGGTCTGCTCGACTACTATCGCCGCATCGGCGCGGCCCGCGACGGCCTGGCGTTCGACATCGATGGCGTGGTGTACAAGCTGGACGACTACGCCGGCCAGCGCGAGATGGGCTTCGTCGCGCGCGCGCCGCGCTGGGCGATCGCGCACAAGTTCCCGGCGCAGGAGCAGCCCACGGTGGTGGAGTCGATCGAGGTCAGCGTCGGCCGCACCGGCGCGGTGACCCCGTGGGCGCTGATGCAGCCGGTGCAGGTGGGCGGCGTCACCGTCACCCGCGCCACGTTGCACAATGCCGATCACGTTGCGCGGCTGGACGTGCGCGCCGGCGATACCGTGATCGTGCGCCGCGCCGGGGACGTGATCCCGGAAGTGGTGCAGGTGGAGCTGGCGCGGCGTCCGCCCGGCACCGTCCGCTGGCAGATGCCGCGCGCCTGCCCGGTCTGCGGCGCGGAACTGGTGCGTGAGGAGGGGGCGGCGGTGTGGCGCTGCTCGGGCGAGCTGAGCTGCCCGGCGCAGCGGGTGCAGGCGGTGTTCCACTTCGCCTCGCGGCGCGCGATGGATATCGACGGGCTGGGCGAGCGCCATATCGAATCGCTGGTCGAGTTCGGCTACCTGCGCGACGTCTCCGACCTGTATCGGCTGACGCTGGACGACCTGCTGGAGATGAAGCGGCGCGCGGACGAGCGCGACGGCAGCGCGCCGGAGGCGGTCAAGGCTGGGCGCGTCGCCACCAAGTGGGCGGAGAATCTGATCGAGGCAATCGACCGCAGCCGCGAGACCACCCTGGCGCGGTTCCTGTACGCGCTCGGCATTCCGCAGGTCGGCGAAAGCACCGCCAAGGCGCTGGCCCAGTGGTTCGGCGACCTTGCCCTGATCCGCCACCTGCCGTGGCCGCTGCTCAAGCGCGTGCCCGACGTGGGCGGCGAGGTGGCGCGTTCGATCGGGCATTTCTTCGACCAGCCCGGCAACCAGCAGGTGATCGACCGTCTGCTCGCGCGCGGCGTGCGCATTCGCGACCTGCACGCGCCCGATCCGCGCCTGCGCGACGGGCTGGATCTGGCGACCCTGCTGGCGGATCTGGAGATTCCCAAAGTCACCGCCCTGCGCGCCGCGCAGCTGGGGGCGGCGTTCGGTGCTGCGCAGGCGCTGCTGGACGCGCCGGTACATACGCTCATCACCGCCGGCCTGCCGGCCGAGACGGCCGATGCGCTGGCCGCGTGGCTGGAGGTGGAGGCCAATGCCGGCCTGCTGCTGCGCAGCGCCGAGGCGCAGGCATCGCTGCGCGCGCGCCTGCCTGCGCAGGCGGTGCAGGCGGCGGGCCCGCTTGCCGGCCAGACCGTGGTGCTGACCGGCACGCTGGCCGCGATGGGCCGCGAGGAGGCCAAGGAGAAACTCGAAGCGCTCGGCGCCAAGGTGGCCGGCAGCGTGTCCAGGAAGACCAGCTTCGTGGTGGCCGGGACCGAGGCCGGCTCCAAGCTGGCCAAGGCGGAGGAACTGGGCATCGAGGTCTGGGATGAAGCCAGGCTGCTTGCCTTCCTGGCGGAGCAGGCATGAGCGGCATCGAGGGATGCGACTGGCCGCCGACGGCGAGCGGAGAGGCGCTGCGCCTGCGTGCCAGCTTCAACCGCCTGGCGCGCGAGTTCTTCCATGCGCGCGGCGTGCTGGAAGTCGAAACCCCGATGCTGTCGCGCGCCGGCAACACCGAACCGAACATCGCCTCGTTCTCGCTGGAGTTCTCCGGACGCACCGACGGCGCGCCGCGCACGCGCTGGCTGCGCACCTCGCCCGAGTTCGCGCTCAAGCGCCTGCTGGCGGCCGGCATCGGCGACTGTTACGAGCTCGGGCGGGTGTTTCGCGACGGTGAGGCCGGCGGCCGCCATAACCCCGAGTTCACCATGCTGGAGTGGTATCGCGTTGGCTGGGACCACCTGCGCCTGCTGGACGAGACGGTGGCGCTGGTGCGCGAGGCGCTGGCGCTGGTGGGGTGCACGGCGACGCTGCGGGTGACGACCTTCCGCGACCTCTACCGCGATCGCCTGGGGCTCGATCCGCTGTCGGACGAGGTCGAGGTCCTGCGCAATGCGCTGGGCGACGTGGCCATCGCGCCCGACGGCCTGACCCGCGACGACTGGCTGGACCTGCTGATGACCCATCGCCTGCAGCCAGCGTTCGATGCCGGCATCCTGCTGGCGGTGCACGACTGGCCGGCCTCACAGGCGGCGCTGGCCCGCATCCGCGAAGGCGATCCGCCGGTGGCCGAACGCTTCGAGCTCTACCTGGGGCCGCTGGAGCTGGCCAACGGCTACCACGAGCTGCTGGATGCCGGCGAGCAGCGCGCCCGCTTCGAGCGCGACGGCCGCGTGCGCGCGGCGCGCGGACTGCCGGCGGTACCGATGGATCAGGCGCTGCTGGCGGCGCTCGCCCACGGGCTTCCGGATTGCGCCGGGGTGGCGCTGGGCGTGGACCGGCTGCTGATGGCGCTGCTCGGGACCGGGCGCATCGCCGACGTGCTGGCCTTCGATTTCGCCCGTGCATGAGCGGGGGCGGGCGCGGCGGCATCGCTGAATGGCGTGTGTCCGCGCCGGCGGACCACGCATGATTTTCGGCAATGGTTAATTCCGCGCCACTAGAGTGAAGCGCGAGGATCGTGCCCGTCCCGGGCCGAGGGAGAGGAGAGTCGAACCATGCGCAGCACCCTGATCGCATCCGGCCTGGCCCTGCTGGGCAGCGTCGCCGCCGCGCCCGCGGCGGCCCAGTACTACGGTGAGGGCTATCGTGACGGCTACGGCGGCGACTACAGCGGCGGCGAGATCGTGCGCTGTGAGTCGAACGAGGGGCGTACCCGCGAATGCCCCACCAGCGGCGGGCGCGTGGTGCTGGAGCGCCAGATCTCGCGCGGGGCCTGCATCGAGGGCGTCAACTGGGGCTACGGGCGCAACGGGATCTGGGTGTCGCAGGGCTGCCGCGCCGATTTCCGGGTGCTGGACTGGGGCCGGCCGGGCGGCCCCGGCTACGGCGGGATCGTCCGCTGCGAGTCGGACGACGGCCGCTACCAGCGCTGCGCGCTGCCCGAGCGCGGGCGCGCCCAGCTGGTGCGCCAGCTGTCGCGCTCGGCCTGCATCGAGGGCCGCACCTGGGGCGCGGACTACGGCAGCGTGTGGGTGGCGCAGGGCTGCCGCGCGGAGTTCACCACCACCCGCGGCCCCGCACGCGGCTGGGGCGACTATGGCCAGGGCATTGGCGGGCGGGTGTTCCGCTGCGAGTCGGACGACGGCCGCTACACCGAATGCGCGGCCAATACCCGCGCCGGGGTGCAGCTGGTGCGCCAGCTCTCGCGCGCGGCGTGCATCGAGGGCCGCACCTGGGGCTACGGCCGCAGTGGCATCTGGGTCGCCCAGGGCTGCCGCGCGGAGTTCCGCAGCTACTGAGCATCAGGCCCATGCCGGGGGATTCCCGACGCGGATTCCCGGCCGGGCGGCGGGGCGCGAGGGCGTGGTTAAATGCGTGGATGACCGACGCCGCCCTCGCCCTCGCCGATCTCGATTTCGACCGCTACGACCATGTGCGCCCGATCCGCTGGACCGGCGAGGCGCTGGAGCTGCTGGACCAGCGCGTGCTGCCGTTCACGGTGGTGCACGAGTCCTGCCGCAGCAGCGACGAGGTCGCCGCCGCCATCCACGCGCTGGTGGTGCGCGGCGCCCCTGCGATCGGGATCGCCGCGGCCTGGGGCGTGGTGCTGGCGG
>CAYYAT010000139.1:0-5321 GCA_964469595.1 uncultured Thermomonas sp. | reverse complement strand
GAGGCGTAGCCGTCGGTGAGCGCCTGCAGCAGCGCCAGCCGGCCCATGTCCTGCAGCAGGCCGGCCAGCATCAGGGTGTCGGTGCGGTTGATGCCGGCGTGCTGCCCGAGGATGCGCGCCGCCAGCCCGGCCAGCACGCTGCGGCGCCAGAGGTGTTCCTGCAGTTCCGCGCTGCCGTGGCTACCGCGCAGGCCCTGCATCAGCGAGAACCCCAGCGCCAGGCTGAGGGTGGCATTCACCCCCAGGGTGGTCATCGCCTGGGCCAGGGTGCCGGCGCGGCGCCGGGTGGCGTACAGCGGCGAATTGGCCATCCGCAGCAGGCGCGCGCTCAGGGCCGGATCCATGCCCACGATGTGGGCCACGTCGGCCAGGGTCGCATTCGGGTTCTGCGCAAGGTCGATGATCTGCAGCGCCACCCCGGGCGGCGAGGGCAGGTTGCGGCAGTGCAGCAGGGTGCTTTCGAGTTCGGGTCGCATCCGGCGGGTTGGCTCCAATTCTGAATGGCTAGTATGCGGCGGCAACGCGAAAAGCGGGCATGGGCGGAACGAAAAAACCCGCCTTGCGGCGGGTTTTTTCGTGATGCGCGGCGGGTTTCGGCGCCAGTGCCGACGCCCGCGGCCTGTCTCAGGCCTGCATCAGTGCTGGCTCAGACCTGCATCGCCTTGGCGACTTCGGCCAGGTAGTCTTCTTGCACCTTTTCGATGCCTTCGCCGACCACCAGGCGCTGGAAGCCGATCACGTCGGCGCCGGCGGCCTTGACCACCGCCTCGACGGTCTTGTCGCCGTCCAGCACGTAGGGCTGGCCGTACAGGGTGACCTCGTTGACGATCTTGTTGAGCTTGCCGCTGATGATCTTCTCCAGGATGTCGGCCGGCTTGGCCTTGTCCTTCTCGCTCATCTTGGCCAGCTCGATTTCCTTTTCCTTGGCCACGAACTCGGCCGGCACGTCGGCGGCCTTGTTGTAGGGCGGGTTCATCGCCGCCACGTGCATGGCCAGGCCACGTGCCAGCTCGGCGTCGCCGCCGGCCAGCTCGACCAGCACGCCGATCTTGCCGCCGTGGACGTAGGCCGCCACGTGGTTGGCGGTGTCCATGCGCACCATGCGGCGCACCTGGATGTTCTCACCCAGCTTGGCGACGGCGGCGGCGCGGGCTTCCTCGACGGTCTCGCCGGAGGCCAGCTTGGCGGCCTTCAGGGCCTCCACGTCGGTGCAGCCGGAAGCCAGCGCGGCCTGGGCCACGGCCTCGCACAGGGCAACGAAGTTGCCGTCCTTGGCCACGAAGTCGGTCTCGGAGTTGACCTCGACCAGCACGGCCTTGCCCCCGTCCTGGGCCGCGGCGATGCGGCCTTCGGCCGCCACGCGGCTAGCCTTCTTGTCGGCCTTGGCCAGGCCCGACTTGCGCAGCCATTCCGCCGCGGCGTCGATGTCGCCATTGTTTTCGGTGAGCGCCTTCTTGCACTCCATCATGCCGGCGCCAGTGCGCTCGCGCAGTTCCTTCACGAGGGAAGCGGTGATTTCAGCCATTGGGGATTACCTCCAGATGTTTGGAAACGCCATCCCCGCGGAAGCGGGGATCCAGCCGTTGGATCCGATGGGCGCTGGAAAAGCTGGATTCCCGCATTCGCGGGAATGACGAGCAGATGCGAACCGCGGCCGCGCAGCATGGCGCGGCCGCGTGACCGGACGATTACTCGCCCTTCTTGCCGTTGCGGCGGGCCGGCTTGGCGGCCTCCTCGCCATCGACAGCGGCCACGAACTCCTCCTCGCGCACCGAGGCGGAGTTCGGCGCGGCGGCCTTGCCCTCCAGCACCGCGTCGGCGGCGGCGCGCGCATACAGCTGCACGGCGCGGATGGCGTCGTCGTTGCCCGGGATGGCGTAGTCCACCAGTTCCGGGTTGTAGTTGGTGTCGACCACCGCGATCACCGGGATGCCCAGCTTCTTGGCTTCCTTGATGGCGATGTCCTCATGGCCGATGTCGATCACGAAGATCGCGTCGGGCAGGCGGTTCATGTCCTTGATGCCGCCCAGCGAGGCTTCCAGCTTGTCGCGCTCGCGGCGCAGGCCCAGCACTTCGTGCTTGACCAGGCGGTCGAAGGTGCCGTCGGTTTCGCCGGCTTCCAGTTCCTTCAGGCGCGCAACCGACTGCTTGACGGTGCGGAAGTTGGTCAGGGTGCCGCCCAGCCAGCGCTGGTTCATGAACGGCATGCCGCAACGCTCGGCTTCTTCCTTGATGGCATCGCGCGCGCTGCGCTTGGTGCCCAGGAACAGGATGGTGCCGCGCTTCTGGGCAACCGACGAGATGAAGTTCATCGCGTCGTTGAACAGCGGAACGGTCTTTTCCAGGTTGATGATGTGGATCTTGCCGCGGGCGCCGAAGATGTACGGGGCCATCTTCGGGTTCCAGTAACGGGTCTGGTGGCCGAAGTGGACGCCGGCTTCCAGCATCTGGCGCATGGTGATCTGGGGCATTGCAGAAACTCCGATGTAGTGGGGTCCGCGCCGGGTAGAATGTGGCGCCGCGCCCTGCCGCACGCGGCGGGCGCTGGATCCCGGGGTTGGGCCTCCCCATCGTCACTGCTGCCGAACCCGCTTGCGCGGGCACCCCGGAGCAGGGGTTGCCGATGGGTGTGGATTCGCCGGTGTCGCCCGGCGTGGCGGCATTTGCAGCCGTCGGAGTATAGCCGCGGCGCGCGCCACGGGCAAATGCGCGATAATCCGGGCATGAGCATCCACCTGAAGACCCCCGCCGAGATCGAGAAGATGCGCGAGGCCGGCCGCCTGGCCGCCGAAGTGCTGCAGGTGGTCGCCCCGTTCGTGAAGCCGGGCGTCACCACCGAGGAGCTCGATCGCATCTGCCACGACCACATCGTGAACGTGCAGGGCGCGATCCCGGCCAACGTGGGCTACCGCGGCTATCCCAAGACCGTCTGCACCTCGGTCAACAACGTCATCTGCCACGGCATCCCCAGCGAGGCCAAGATCCTGAAGGACGGCGACATCGTCAATATCGACGTCACCGTCATCAAGGACGGCTGGCATGGCGACACCAGCCGCATGTACTTCGTGGGCACGCCCTCGGTGATGGCGCGGCGGCTGGTCGAGGTCACCCGCGAGGCGATGTTCCGCGGCATCCGCGCGGTGCGCCCGGGCGCGACCCTGGGCGACATCGGCCATGCCATCCAGGAATACGCCGAGGGCCAGCGCTTCAGCGTGGTGCGCGAGTACTGCGGGCACGGCATCGGCAAGGTCTACCACGACGATCCGCAGGTCCTGCACTACGGCCGCCCGGGCGAGGGCCTGGTGCTGAAGGAAGGCATGACCTTCACCATCGAGCCGATGATCAACGAGGGCAGCCGGCACACCCGCCTGCTGCCGGACGGCTGGACCGTGGTGACCAAGGACCGCAAGCTGTCGGCGCAGTGGGAACACACCGTGGCCGTCACCCGCGACGGGGTGGAGATCCTCACCCGGCTTCCGGGCGACGACAACGACCTGTGAGCATGGCGGCGGCGGACGACGCCGGCTGGTCTTCCGCGGCCAAGGCCGTGCTGGCCCGCGCGGACGCCCGCCTGGCCCGCCGCTACGACGCCGGAGTCCCCGCCGATCGCCTGGTGCTGCTGCGCGCGCGCGCGGTGGATGCGCAGGTGCGTGCGGCCTGGCGCCGTTGCTTCCCGGCGGACGCGGCGCAGGCCCCGGCTCCACTGTCACTCTTCGCGGTCGGCGGCTACGGCCGCGGCGAGCTGTTCCCGCATTCCGACATCGACCTGCTGGTGCTGGCGGAAACCACCGCGCAGCGCCGGTTCGAATCCGCGCTGGCGCGGTTCGTGGCGCTGCTGTGGGATGCCGGCCTGGAGGCCAGCCATGCGGTGCGCTCGCCGCAGCAGTGCAGCGAGGCCGCGGCCGACCTCAGCGTGCTCACGGCGCTGATGGAGGCGCGTCCGCTGGTGGCGGACGCCGCCGCGGCTGCATCCCTGCGCGAGGCGATCGCGCCGGCGCGGGGGTGGCCGCCGGAGGCGTATTTCGAGGCCAAGTGCGAGGAGCAGCGCCAGCGCCACGCGCGCTTCGGTGATACCTCCGACAACCTCGAGCCGAACCTGAAGGACGGCCCGGGCGGCCTGCGCGACCTGCACGTGCTGGGCTGGCTGGCGCTGCGCAGCTTCGGCGTGCATGCGTTGGACCGGCTGGTCGCGCTCGGCCGGCTGGGCTGGGACGAGGCGGCCGCGCTGGAGCGCGAGCGGCGCGCGCTGTGCCGGCTGCGCTACGGCCTGCACCTGGTCGCCGGGCGCCGCGAGGAGCGGCTGCGCTTCGATTACCAGAAGCTGCTGGCCGAGCGGCTGGGCTACGTGGACGACGGCAAGGCGCTGGCGGTCGAGCAGATGATGCAGGGCTTCTATCGCAGCGCCGCGGTGGTACGCCGGATCGGCGACCGCCTGCTGCAGCGCTTCGAGGAGCATTTCGCCGGGGTCGCGGTGCCGGAGCCGATCGACGCCCACTTCGAGCGCCGCGGCGGCTACCTGGCCACGCGCGTCCCGGGCTGGCTGGGCCAGGACCCGGCGCACGTGTTCGCCCTGTTCGCGGCGTGGGCGGCCGACCCCTCCCTGCGCGGCTTGCATTCGCAGGCGGCGCGCGAGCTGGCGCAGGAATTGCCGCAGATCCCCGCCTACGAGGAGGCCCCGCCGGCGTTGCGCGCCGCGTTCATGGCCCTGCTGCGTGGCCCGCAGCCGGTGCGCACGCTGGAGCGGATGGCGCGCGCGGGCGTGCTGGGGCGCTGGATCACCGCGTTCCAGCGGGTGTCCGGGCGCATGCAGTTCGACCTGTTCCACGTGTTCACCGTGGACCAGCACACGCTGGCGGTGCTACGCAACCTGGAGGGTTTCGCCAGCGGCCAGCCGGACCCGCGTTTTTCCACCGCGCACCAGGTCTGGCCGTCGCTGCGCAAGCCCGAGCTGCTGCTGCTGGCGGGGCTGTTCCACGACATCGGCAAGGGCCGCGGCGGCGATCATTCCGAGCTTGGCGCGGTGGACGCACGCGCCTTCTGCGAGGCGCACGCGCTGTCCGAGGCCGACACCGCGCTGGTGGAATGGCTGGTGCGCAAGCACCTGCTGATGTCGGTGACCGCGCAGAAGCAGGACATCACCGATCCGGCCGTGATCCACCGCTTCGCCGCCGAGGTGGGCGACCGCCAGCGCCTCGACGCGCTGTACCTGCTGACCTGCGCCGATATCGCCGGCACCTCGCCGAAGCTCTGGAACAGCTGGAAGGACCGCCTGCTGGCCGACCTGCACGCGGCCACCCGGTTGGCGCTGCGGCGCGGGCTGG
>CAYYAT010000138.1:4032-5332 GCA_964469595.1 uncultured Thermomonas sp. | reverse complement strand
CGATCCCCAGCAGGTCGTGCAGCACCAGCACCTGGCCGTCGCAGCCGGGGCCGGCACCGATGCCGATGGTGGGGATCGGGCTGGCGGCGGTGATCTCCGCCGCGAGCGCGGCCGGCACCCCTTCCAGCACCAGCAGCGCCGCGCCCGCTTCCGCCACCGCCAGCGCATCGGCACGCAGGCGCTCGGCGGCGGCCTGTTCGCGCCCCTGCACCTTGAAGCCGCCCATGCGCAGCACCGATTGCGGGGTCAGGCCCAGGTGCGCGCACACCGGGATCTCGCGCTCCACCAGGAAGCGGATCACCTCCAGCTTGTGGCCGGCGCCCTCCAGCTTGACCATCGCCGCGCCGGCCTGGATGAAGCGCACCGCCGCCTCCAGCGCCAGCGCCGGAGTGGCATCGGCCCCGAACGGGAAATCCGCGATCTTCAGCGCGCGCGGCGCGCCGCGCGCCACCGCCGCCGTGTGGTAGGCGATGTCCTCCACCCGCACCGGCAAGGTCGAATCATGCCCCAGCACCACCATGCCCAACGAGTCGCCTACCAGGATCAGGTCGATGCCGGCATCGTCCAGCACTCGCGCGAAGCTGGCGTCGTAGCAAGTCAGCATCGCCAGCCGCTGGCCGGCCGCGCGCGCCTGCGCCAGCTGCGGCACGCTCCAAGACTTCCGTTCGGCATGGACGCTCATCGACGGGCTCCGGCAGGGGGGCCCGCATTATGGCGCACAACGCCGGCGCCACCGCGACGGCGCGCCCGCGCTCAAGCGCCCGTGATCGCCTCGACCCCGGCCACCTCCACGCCGCGCAGGGCGTCACCCACGCAACCGTGGCCGGGGAACGGCGCATCGGCAGCGATCTCCGCCAGCGGCACCAGCGCGAAGGCGCGCTCGTGCAGGTGCGGATGCGGCACCCGCAAGCCGGGTTCGTCCACCACCTGCTCGCCGTACAGCAGCAGGTCGAGGTCGAGCACGCGCGGGCCCCAGCGGCGCGCGGCCTGTTCGCCGCCGCGCTCGCGGCCGGCGCGGCGCTCCACCGCCAGCAGCGCCTCGAGCAGCGCGCGCGGGGCCAGCGCGGTCTCCAGCACCGCCGCGGCATTCACGAAATCGGGCTGATCCAGCCGCCCCCACGCCGGCGTGCGGTACAACCGCGAGGCCGCCACCAGGCGGCAGCCGGGGATCGCGTCCAGCGCATCCAGCGCGCCGCGCACCGCCGCCACCGGATCGCCCAGATTGGCGCCGATGCCGATGCAGGCGCGTACGACCTCGCTCACGCGCCGCCACCCGACTTGCGCCGGCGCCGCCGGCGCT
>CAYYAT010000138.1:0-3990 GCA_964469595.1 uncultured Thermomonas sp. | reverse complement strand
CACGGCATCGGCCGACTCGACGGTGGCCGCGGCCGGGTGCAGCTGCGCCTCGCGCCAGAACGCGACATCGTCGGCATGCGAATCCGAGGCCGCCAGCCGCAGTTCGAGGAAATCGAACGCAGCGCGGAAGCGCGGGTGCGCCAGCAGGCGGAACACGCGCTTGCGCTGGCGCAGTGAAAAGCGCGGCTGCAACAGCCAGATCTCCTGCATCGGCAGCGAGAACCGCCGTGGCAGCGCGGTGCGCGCCAGCTGGTGCAGGGTCACGCGGTCGGCCGCGCGCCGCTGCGCCTCGGCCAGGTGCACGCCCTGCGCCTGCAGCTGCGCCAGCGCCCGGCAATAGGCCGGCCACAGCAGCACCGCGTACAGGAACGCCGGCGACACCGGCTCGTCGTTGGCCACCCGGCGATCGGTGTTGCGCAGGCCCTGCACCAGCATCCGCCGCAGCGCGCCGGAGGAATTGGCCGCCAGCGCCTGCGCGGTCTCCGGCAGCAGCACCGGCAACAGGCCGGTGGCTTCCAGCTGCTCGAAGCTGGCCACCGCGTGCCCGGCCAGGAACAGCTTGAGGGTTTCCTCGAACAGCCGCGCCGGCGACGCCTCGGCTAGCAGCGGCGCCAGGCGCGGGATCGGTGCCGCGGTCGCCGGCTCGATGCTGAAATCGAGCTTGGCCGCCAGCCGCGCCGCGCGCAGCATGCGCACCGGGTCCTCGCGGTAGCGCGCCTCGGGCTCGCCGATCAGGCGCAGCACGCGCGCCTGCACGTCGTCGTAGCCACCCACGTAGTCGCGCACCGAGAAATCCTCGATCGCGTAGTACAGGGCGTTGGCGGTGAAGTCGCGGCGCATCGCGTCTTCCTCGATGGTGCCGTAGATGTTGTCGCGCAGCAGGCGCCCACCGTCGTCGGTCTGGCGGTCGCCCTCGTCGTCGCCGCCATTGGCGCGGAAGGTCGCCACCTCGATGATCTCGCGCCCGTACACCACGTGGGCGAGGCGGAAGCGGCGGCCGATCAGGCGGCAATTGCGGAACAGCGCCTTGACCTGCTCGGGGGTGGCGTCGGTGGCCACGTCGAAATCCTTGGGATGCCCGCCGATCAGCAGGTCGCGCACCGCGCCGCCCACCAGGTAGGCCCCGAACCCGCCCTCGCGCAGGCGGTACAGCACGCGCAGGGCATTCGGGCTCATCTGCTTGCGGGACACCCCGTGGGCATCGCGCGGGATCACGCGCAGGTGGGGAACGGGCGGCGCGGGGGAAGCTTGGGTATCGGTCATGCTGCGGTCGGCGGCGAAAAGTAAGGGGCGTTGCCATTGGCGGACGCAGCCTTTTATACTAGCAAGCTCGGCGCATCCTTCCGATGCCGCCGGCCGGCCGTCCAGCCGGCTGACTCCAATGCTCCCTTCGTCTAGAGGCCTAGGACGTGGCCCTCTCAAGGCTAAAACACGGGTTCGAATCCCGTAGGGAGCGCCATTCACACCGAAGGCCCGCGTCGCTGACGCGGGCCTTCGCGTTTTGCGGCTCCGCCCGCCTGCTATCGCGCAGGCTGCGGCGTTAAACTACCCGCAACGCACCATCGCCACACGGATGCCCCATGCCTTTCGTCGTCACCGAAAACTGCATCAAGTGCAAGCACACCGACTGTGTGGAGGTGTGCCCGGTGGACTGTTTCCACGAAGGCCCGAACTTCCTGGTGATCGACCCGGACGAGTGCATCGACTGCACCCTGTGCGAACCGGAATGCCCGGTGGGCGCGATCTTCCCGGAAGAGGACGTGCCGGCCGGCCAGGAGGTCTTCGTCGGCCTGAACGCGGAACTGGCCAAGCAGTGGCCGGTACTGACCGTGCGCAAGGACCCGCCAGCCGACCACGCCGAATGGGACGGCAAGCCCGGCAAGCTGGCGCTGCTGGAGCGCTGAGCGGCGGCGGGCGCACCCGCCCACCGCGCCGCCACCTGGCCGTGGGCTGATACGACGCAGGGCGCCAAATGGCGCCCTGCGTGCATTCGTGAACCTGCGCCAGGCGCGCGATTACGGGGCGATCGCCGCCTTGAGCGCCGCAATCAGCTTGCCGGCCGCATCCCCGCTGGGCGGCAGTCCGCGCGGATCCACCGCCGAGACGAACGCACCGTCGCCGGCCTTGGTGACGCGCACCAGGAACTTGCTGTCCATGTAATCGACGTCGTAGGTGCCGAGGATCTCGGCCTTGCTGGCGATCTGCACGCCGGGCGTGGCCGCCAGCACTTCGCCGACCTTGGCGAACACCGCATCACGATCGGCGGGAACCGCGAACCCGGTGGCCGCCTGCGGACGCGCCGTCGTCGCAGACGCGGCGCTGGCCGCGGACGGCAGCGCCATAGCCTTGTCGGCGGCCGGGCGGTCCAGGTCCGGCGGGACTTCCAGCGGCCGGGTTTCGGCACTCTGGGTGTAGAGCTCGTTCTTCTTCTTGAACCAGTGGCAGCCGGACAGGCCGGTCACCAGCAGGGCGGCGACCAGCGGCGCAGCGGCCTTGGACATGCGGGGGGCGTTGTGCATCTGGTTCTCCTGTCAGGCCGCGTCGCTGCGACCATTGGCGTGTTCAAGTTGGCGGATGGCCGCCAGCAGGCGCTCGGCCTGGGCGGCGTGTGCGGATGATAGCGGCTGCAGCGGCAGGCGCAGGCCGCGGCCGATGCCGTCGAGCGCCAGCAGGGCCTTGACCGGGATCGGGTTCGGCTCGACTCCGAGGAAGTGGTACAGCTCCACCAGCGCCTCGTTCACCGCCGCAGCGGTCGCGGCATCGCCCGCCAGCGCCGCATCGCACAGGCGGCGGAAGCTGCGCGGCACCACGTTCGAGGCCACCGACACCACGCCGTCGGCGCCGGCCAGCATCGCCCGCAGCGCGGTGGGATCGTCGCCACTGAGCACCACGAAATCCTCGCGCCGCAGCGGCAGCAGGGCCTGCATGCGCTCCTCCTCGGCGCGCGCCTCCTTGATGCCGATGATGTTGGCATGCAGCGACAGTTCGCCGGTGGTGTCCGGAAGCATGTCGCAGCCGGTGCGGCCTGGCACGTTGTAGAGCACCACCGGCAGCCCGCCGTCATCGGCCACCGCGCGGAAATGCGCCAGCAGGCCCGCCTGGGTGGGACGCACGTAGGGCGGCGTCACCACCAGCGCTGCATCCGCGCCGAGGCTGGCGGCGCGCCGGGTGGCCTGTACCGTCTTGGCGGTGTTGGACTGGCCGGTCCCGGCCAGCACCGGGATGCGCCCGGCGCAGGTTTCCAGCGCGTGCCGCAGCAGGCGCCCATACTCGTCGTCGGACAGCGCGGCGGCCTCGCCGGTGGAACCGGCCACCACCACGGCCTGGGTACCGGCCGCCAGTTGCGCCTGGAGCAGGCGCTCCCAGGCCGGGAAGTCGATGTCGCCCGCCGCGGTGAACGGCGTGGCCAGTGCGGTGATGCTGCCGGAGAGTCGCAAGGGGAAAGGTCCGGTTCGCGCGCGGCCCGGAAGGCGCGGCGCAGGGCGGGAAATGACGCGGGATGCGGATGCGGTTGCGCGCTGATCTTACTTGCGGCTGGAAAGCGGCGGCAAGTATGCTGGCGGCCAATCCTGCCCCTCCGCGGCGGGATCCCCATCGATTCCCGGTATCCCGCATTGAGCAAGACCGCCGCACGGCCCTCCACCAACGAAAACCACCTGCTGATCAATGCGTACACCACGCATCCGCAGTCTCCGCTGCTGGCGGTCACCCGCCGCATCGCGGATTCCGGCTGCAATCTGGTGGATGCGCGCCTGGCCACGGTGGGCCGCGACGTCTCAGTGAGCGCGCTGGCAACCGGCTCGTGGGACGCGGTGGCCAAGCTCGAAACCATGCTGGCCAAGCTGGAGCGCGAGGAAGGCCTGAAGCTGGTGTGGTACCGCACCGGCCCGAAGTCGCTGCAGTCCAACCTGCTGCCGTACGTGGTGGAAGTGATCGCCGCCGACAAGCCGGGCATCCTGTTCCAGCTGGCCGATTTCTTCGACCGCCAGG
>CAYYAT010000137.1:0-5365 GCA_964469595.1 uncultured Thermomonas sp. | reverse complement strand
TGCCCGTCTCCCGTCGTGCGCGAAGGTGCCCGCGCGCCATGGTGATACTACAGCTGCCGCACCACCCGGAAGCCCACCCGGGCGCTGGTCACGTCCACGCCGCCGGCGGTGCGCCAGGCCGAGCGCACCTGCGCCGGCGCGCTGGACCACCCTCCGCCGCGATACATGCGCACGCGGCAACCGGGATTGACCCAGGCTGCGCCGTTGGCAGGCGCGCGCCGGTAGCCGCGGTGCCAGCAATCGGCCACCCACTCGCTGACGTTGCCGTCGATGTCGTACAGGCCGAAGGCATTGGTGCGGAAGCTGGCTACCGGCGCCGGACCCCACCAGCCGTCGCCGTAGCCGGGGAAGGCATTGCTCCAGCGCCGCCCCTGCGGCGAGACATCGCGACTGCCGGCCAGATTCGCCTGGCCCGGCGGCGGCAGCCCATCACCCCAGGGGTAGCGCCCGTTGCCGCCGGCGCGCAGCACGTATTCGAACTCGGCCTCGCTGGGCAGGCGGTAATGCGCGCCGGTCTGCGCGCTCAGCCAGGCCGCGTACGCCTCGGCATCGCGCGCGGTGACGTGGATCACCGGCATGTCGTCGGCGGCCGGACGCCCGTCATAACCGGCGCGCCAGTCGATCCCGCTGCCGCGTACGAAGTTGCCGCTGCGGCCGTCGTAGGCCATGGAATGCCCGCGCTTGCTGGCGCGGGTGACGTAGCCGGTGGCCTGCACGAAGCGGCGGAACTCGCCCACCGTCACTTCGTGCCGGCCCATCGCGAAGCCGCGTTCGAAATGCACCGCATGCCGCGGCTGCTCGTCCGGCGAGGCGTCCGGGTCGCCCGGGGTCGCCCCCATCATGAAATCGCCGTGCGGCACCACTACCAGGGTCGGGCCGCGGCCACCGTCTTGCAGCGCGTCGCTGAACACCTGTCGGGGGCGGAACAGGCCGTAGCGACTGACCTGGTCGATGCGCTCACGCAGCGCCACGCTCACCGGATCACCCGGCGCGGCGATGCGCAGGATCTCAGCCAGACGCTCGCGTGCCAGACGCAAATCGGCATCCCCCAGCGCCATCATTCCCTCGTCACCCAGGCGGCGGATGCGGTCGGCGCGCGCGGCCTCGATGTCGGCACGCGCCTTGGCGATCGGCTCGGCATCGTCACGCACACGCTGCGCGCGCGCGAGCATGGCGTAGGCGGCATCGAACTCGCCCTGCCCGGCCAGCGCCTGCGCCTGCGCGATCAGACGCGATTGCACTGCCGTCAACCCCTGCTGCACGCGCGCCAGCGCCGGCCACAGCGCCTGTGCCTTGCGGTAATGCGCCAGCGCGCCCTGCTCCGGGGTATCCAGCAGCCCGGCACGCAGCGCGCGGTCGCCGGCTTCCACCTCCTCGAACGCCTGTCCGGCGCGATCCACCGCCTGCAGGTAGCGCACCACCTCCGGATGCTCCGGCCACAGCGCGCGCAACACGCTGCCGTGGCGCTGGGCGAAACGCAGCGACGCCAGATCATCGCCGCCGGCCAGCGCGATCCACGCCTGCGCCAGCAGCGCCGCCTGCGCCTTCTCCAGCAGCCGCGCATCCTGGGCATTGCCCGGCTCGCGCTTTTGCAGGGCCAGTAGCAGGGGAATGGCGGAACCGGCGGTCTCGAACAGGTCGCCACGCGCCAGTGCCCGCTGCGCCTGCATGCGCGCGCGCGCCGGGTTGTCGATGTGCACCTCCGGCAGCGACCAGCTGAGCACGTCGGCCAGCGCGTCATCGCCCTCGATCCGCACCTGCGCAGCGGCCTTCGCCGTCGCCGCGGGCGTGCCGGCCTGTGCCGCGCGCGCCGCGGCGTCCGCCGGCACCGGCGGCGCTGGCGCGGGCTTGCAGCCCACCAGCACCAGCAGCCCCGCGATGACCAGACCCCTTGCGCGCACGCCTTCGCTCCCTGCCGCCGGCGACGCGCCGGCCACGCTGCGGGTGAACGTAGGCCATGCGCGCGCGCCCGGCAACCGCATAATGCACGGATGACGCACTGGATCGACACCCCCGACGCGCTGCGCGCGCATCTCACCAACCCGCCCGCCACGATCGGGTTGGACACCGAATTCATCCGCGAACGCACCTACTGGCCGCAGCTGGCGCTGGTGCAGATCGCGCTGGGCGAATCCGACGATGGCATCCTGCTGGTCGATCCGCTGCGGCCCGGCATGGCGAAGGCATTGGCGCCCCTGCTGGCCGACCCGCGCGTGCTGAAGCTGATGCACAGCCCCAGCGAGGACCTGGTGGCATTCAAGCACGCCTGCGGGGTGCTTCCCGCGCCGCTGTTCGACACCCAGGCCGCCGCCGCGCTGTGCGGGCTGGGGTCCGGGCTGGGCTACCAGAAGCTGGTGCAGGCCGTGACCGGCGTGGAACTGGCCAAGGGCGAGACCCGTTCCGACTGGCTACGGCGCCCGCTATCGCCGGCCCAGCTCGAGTACGCCGCGGACGACGTACGCCATCTGCATGCGCTGCACCGGGACCTGCAGGGCCGCCTGGCCGCGAACGACCGCGCGGCGTGGCTGGCCGAGGACAGCGAGCGCCAGCTGGCGAATGCCGCCGGCGACGACAGCGAGCGCTGGCCGCACTTGGCCCTGCGCAGCGCGCAGTTCCTCGACCGCGAGGGCCAGCGCCGCCTGCTGCGGCTGCTGCGCTGGCGCGATGCCCAGGCCCGCACCAGCGACCGCCCGCGCAGCTGGATCCTGGACAACGAGCTGGCGGTTGCCCTCGCCCGCCAGCCGCTGGACAGCCGCCTGCGCTTCGATGCCTTGCTGGATGGCTTCCCCAAGGCCCCGCGCAACCTGCGCACGCCGCTATGGGACGCCCTCACCACCCCGCTCCCCGACGAAGCGCAAGCCCCGCCGGTGCGCGGCGACGACCGCGACAAGAAGCAGCTGCGCGCCCTGCAGGACGCGGTGGCGGCAGTCGCGGCGGAGCTCGGCCTGCCGGAAGGCGTGCTGGCCTCCCGCCGCCTGCTGGAAGGCCTGCAGGACGGCAACGGCTGGACCGGGCCGCTGGCGGGCTGGCGCCGGGCCGTGCTGGAGCCGCGGCTGGCGCCCCTGCTGGGGGGCTAGTTGGCAGCGCCCGATGGCATCCGTATAATCGCGCTTCCCTTCGTGGGGCCATAGCTCAGCTGGGAGAGCGCGTCGTTCGCAATGACGAGGTCGGGAGTTCGATCCTCCCTGGCTCCACCATCTTCCAACGCCCGACTGGCAACGGTCGGGCGTTTTCATTCGTGGACTCGCGTGGGCTCGCCGGCATGAAGACCTTCCTGCTGTTCCTGGCCACCGCCGTGGCCGAGATCGTCGGCTGCTACCTGCCGTGGCTGTGGCTGAAGCAGCAGGGCCCGGCCTGGCTGCTGCTGCCGGCGGCGCTGAGCCTGGCGTTGTTCGTATGGCTGCTGACCCTGCACGATGCGGCATCCGGCCGGGTGTACGCCGCCTACGGCGGCATGTACATCAGCGTGGCCATCGCCTGGCTGTGGGCGGTGGACGGCATCCGCCCGAATGGCTGGGATGGGCTCGGCGTCGCGCTGGCGCTGGCGGGCATGGCGGTGATCGCGTTCCAGCCGCGCTGAGCGGCCACAACCGGAGGCAGCGCATGCCACATCCGCCATCGTCCCCACCTGCCGCCCCCGGCAAGCGCACCCGGCTGCCGGCGGGAATCTGGATGCTGGGGCTGGTCAGCCTGCTGATGGACACCTCCTCGGAGATGATCCACAGCCTGCTGCCGCTGTTCATGGTCGGCACCCTCGGGGCCAGCGCGCTGGCGGTCGGCCTGATGGAAGGTCTCGCGGAATCCACCGCGCTGATCGTGAAGGTGTTCTCCGGCGCGCTCAGCGACTATCTCGGCAAGCGCAAGGCGCTGGCGGTGCTGGGGTACGGCCTGGCCGCGGCCACCAAGCCGCTGTTCGCGATTGCGTCCGCGTCCGGGGTCGTGCTCGCGGCGCGCCTGCTGGACCGGATCGGCAAGGGCATCCGCGGCGCTCCCCGCGATGCGCTGGTGGCGGACATCGCACCGCCGGAGGCGCGCGGCGCGGCGTTCGGGCTGCGCCAGGCGCTGGACACCGTTGGCGCCTTCCTCGGCCCGCTGCTGGGCGCGGGCCTGATGCTGCTGTGGGCGAATGATTTCCGCGCTATCTTCTGGGTGGCGGTGATCCCCGCCGGCATGGCGGTCGCCCTGCTCGTGTTCGGCGTGCGCGAGCCCCGGCCGACTGCGGCGGAGCAGCGCCGCAACCCGATCCGGCGCGAGAGCCTGGCCCGTCTGGACGGCCGCTACTGGTGGGTGGTGGCGGTGGGCGCGGTGTTCTCGCTGGCGCGCTTCAGCGAGGCCTTCCTGGTGCTGCGCGCGCAGCAGGGCGGGATCGCGGTCGCGCTGATCCCGCTGGTGATGGTGGCGATGAACGTGATCTACGCCGCCTCCGCCTACCCCTTCGGCTGGCTGTCGGACCGCGTCAACCACGGCGCGCTGATGGCGGCCGGCCTGCTCCCGCTGATCGCCGCCGACCTGGTGCTGGCCACGGGCGGCGGCTGGTCCACCGTGCTGTTCGGCGTGGCGCTGTGGGGCATCCACATGGGCGTGACCCAGGGGCTGCTGGCGACGATGGTGGCCGAGACCGCGCCCGCCGATCTCCGCGGCACCGCGTTCGGCATGTTCAACCTCGTCAGCGGCGGCGCGATGCTGGTCGCCAGCGTGCTGGCCGGGCTGCTGTGGGACCGCTTCGGCGCGGCAGCGACCTTCCATGCCGGCGCCGCGTTCGGCCTGCTGGCGCTGCTGGGACTGCTGGCCGGCGCGCTGCGTCGGCGCAATGGTCGCAGCCGCGCATGCTCCTGATAAAACGACGCCACGCCGCTGGAAAGCTAAGCGTGGCGCGGTTATGTGGTGCCGGAGATAGGAATCGAACCTACGACCCCATCATTACGAATGACGTGCTCTACCAACTGAGCTACTCCGGCGAGGCCGGGGAGTTTAGCCGCTGGCGGGTCATTGCGCCAGTTGCCGCAGCTCCTTGGGCAGGGCGAACACCATGTCCTCCGGCTCGCCGTGGAGCTCGCGCACGTCCGGCGCGCCCAGCGCATGCAGCCGCTCGAGCACGCCCTGCACCAGCACCTCCGGGGCCGAGGCGCCGGCGGTGACGCCGATGCGCCGGTGCCCGGCAATCCAGGCCGGATCGATCTGCGCAGCATCGTCGATCAGCCAGGCCGCGGCGCCCTCGCGCTCGGCCAGCTCGCGCAGGCGGTTGGAGTTGGAGGAGTTCGGGGAGCCCACCACCAGCACCGCGTCGCAGCCGTCGCGCACCAGCGCGCGCACGGCGTCCTGGCGGTTCTGGGTGGCGTAGCAGATGTCGTCGTGCTTCGGCCCC
>CAYYAT010000136.1:0-5487 GCA_964469595.1 uncultured Thermomonas sp. | reverse complement strand
GGCGGGCGCATCGCGGTCGTCGCTGCCGCCGGGGCCGCCGGGGCCGCCGCGTCCGGCGACTTGCGCGCATGCAGCGCGGCCAGCCCGATCACCACCGCGATCAGCGCCAGCAGGCCCAGCTTCAGGCGCTTGCCGAACGCCGGGCCGCCCTTGCCGGGCGCGTCGCCACGGCTGGCCGCGGGCAGGTAGCTCGGCGGCTCCTCGCGCGAGCTTTCCAGCAGGCCGAGTTCGCGCAGGATCTGGCGCCCGCGCGGCTGGTCCTCGGCGTGCACGATCCAGACCGCGGGGATGTCTTTCGGTGCCTTGCGGGTGTCGTAGCTGAAATTGCCGCGCCGGTAGCCGCGGTAGCTGCGCCCATGTTCGATCTTGACCTCGATCCCGGCATCGCGCAGCAGCTGCGCCACCGCCTCCACGTTCTCGAGGCGCGGGCTCGAAAACACCTTCCTCATGGCGTAGCCGCGTCCGGCAGCACCCGGATCATGCCTTCCTGCGCGGTGCTGGCCACCAGGCGCCCGCTGCGATCGAAGATCTGGCCGCGCGCCAGGCCGCGTGCTTCCTGCGCGCTGGGGCTGTCGATCGAATACAGCAACCACTCGTCGGCGCGGAAGCTGCGGTGGAACCACAGCGCATGGTCCAGCGAGGCCATCTGCACGTTCGGCTGGTAGTAGCTGATGCCGTGCGGGAAGGTCGCGGTGCCCAGCAGGTGGAAGTCGCTGGCGTAGGCCAGGAGTGCGCGATGCAGTTCCGGTGCGTCGCCCACTTTTTCGGTCAGGCGGAACCACACCTGCTGGAAGGGCGGGCGCTTCGGCGGATTCAGCTCGTCGCGCGGATAGACGTGGCGGAATTCGAACGGGCCGGCGCGGTTGAGCCAGCGCTGGACCATGGTCGGCAGCTGTGCGAGCCGCTCGGGCGGCAGTGCGGGCGCCGGCTCCAGGTCTTCCGGCTTGGGCACGTCCGGCATCGAAAGCTGGTGTTCGGCGCCGGCCTCCTCCTTCTGGAACGAGGCGGCGCAGAAGAAGATCACCTTGCCATGCTGGATGGCGGTGACCCGCCGCACCGAGAAGCTGCCGCCGTCGCGGGTGCGATCGACGTGATAGACGATCGGCGCCTCGATGTCGCCGGCACGCAGGAAATAGGCGTGCAGCGAGTGCGCCGCGCGCGGCTGGGTGAGGGTGGCCTGCGCGGCAGACAGCGCCTGTCCCAGCACCTGCCCGCCGAACACGTATTTGGTGCCGATGTCGCGGCTTTGGCCGCGGAACAGATCATCCTCCAGGCGTTCCAGCGAGAGGAGTTCGATCAGTTCGGAGACGGGGGAAGTCATGGCGTGATTATACGGGTGGGGCTTGCCCGGCTTCCGCAGGCAGACGGGCCAGGGGAACGGCGGCCAGCACTCGCGGCCAGGGGAACTGCGGGCCGGGATCGCGCTTGCGGCGCACGCGGAGGGCCGGGTCGTCGCTCGCGGGGACGGTTTCGCCGTCGAGATCCTCGTGCCCGGCGATCTGGGCCAGTTGCGGCAGCTGTCCGCGCAGCCAGTGCAGCAGGGCGACCAGCGCCTCGGTCTGGGCGGCGGTGTAGGGCTCGTCCATCGCCTGCCGGCGCGAGTCCAGCCAGTCCGGGAAGCGCCCGGTGTTGACCAGCTCGATGCCCACGCTGCGCGCGTTCCAGCCGCGGGTGTGGTGGGCGATGCGGGCCGGCGGCACGTATTCCTCGATGCGCCCGTCGCGGTCGATGTAGTAGTGGCCGCTGTTGCCGGTGCCGGAGGCGTAAAGCACCCGCTCGCCGTAGGTCCGCGCGGTGGCGAGATCGGGCAGCTCGGTGCAGTGGATGACTACGGTGTCCACCGCGTCGAGCGCGCGCGCTTGCAGCAGGCCGACGTAAGGCAGGGGATGCGGATGGACCGGAGGGGCGGACATGCGGCGATGCTAGCATTCACCCATGAGAGGACATTGCATCCTGTCGCACGGCTTCGAAAGCGGCCCCGATGCGACCAAAGTGACCGCGCTGGCCGACGTGGCCGGGCGCTTGGGCTGGACCCACGAACGCCCCGACTACAGCGATCTCGACGCCCGCCGCGAGGTGACCCCGCTGGGCGACGTGCCGGCGCGCATCGCCCGCCTGCTCGGGCTGGCGCAGGCCGCCGCCGCGCGCGGCCCGCTGGTGCTGGCCGGCTCCAGCCTCGGCGCCTACATCAGCGGCGTGGTGTCGCTGCAGGTGCCGGTGGCCGGCCTGTTCCTGATGGCGCCGCCGGTGGTGATGGAGGGGGCGCCGCCAATGCCCGCCGCCGCCGTGCCGACCTCGGTCCTGCATGGCTGGCATGACGAGCTGATCCCTGCCGCGCAGGTGGTGGACTGGGCGGCGGCGCGCGATGCGCGGCTGCTGCTGGTGAACGATTCGCATCGCCTGTCCGGTCACGTGCAGGCCAGCGCCGACGCGTTCGCCGCGCTGCTGGCGGCGCTGTGACGCCATGACGTTCTTCGCGTCCTGCGGCAAGGGCCTGGAATACCTGCTGGCCGACGAGCTGGTCGCGCTCGGCTGCGCGCGTGCCACTGCCACCATCGCGGGGGTCAATGTCGAGGGCAGCCTACAGGATGCCCAGCGCGCGGTGCTGTGGTCGCGGCTGGCCAGCCGCATCCTGTGGCCGATCGCCGAGTTCGATTGCGCCGACGAGCACGCGCTGTACGCCGGCGCGGCCGCGGTGGACTGGGGCCGGCACCTCTCGCCCGCGCACACCTTCGCCATCGACGCGCACGTCTCCGGCAGCGCCATCACCCATGCGCGCTATGCCGCCCAGCGGGTGAAGGACGCCATCGTGGACACCCTGCGCGCCCGCACCGGCCAGCGCCCGGACGTGGACGTGGACTCGCCGGATGTCCGCATCAACCTGGTCGTGCGCAAGGGGCGCGCGACGCTGTCCATCGACCTCTCCGGCGGCCCCATGCACCGGCGCGGCTGGCGACGCGTGCAGGGCGCCGCGCCGCTGAAGGAAACCGTGGCGGCCGCGGTGCTGCTGCGCGGCGGCTGGCCGCAGGCCTATGCCGAGGGCGGCGACCTGCTCGACCCGATGTGCGGCAGCGGCACGCTGCTGATCGAGGGCGCGCTGATGGCGGCCGACGTGGCGCCGGGCCTACGCCGCCACGGTGATGCACCGCCGACGCGCTGGATCGGGTTCGACGGCGAGGCATGGGTAGGCCTGCGCAACGACGCCATCGCCCGCGAGGCGCGCGGGCGCGCCGCGCTGCGGCCGTGTTTCCACGGCAGCGACGTGGATCCGCACGCCATCCGCGCCGCCCGCGAGAACGCCCAGGCGGCGGGGGTCGAGGACGCCATCGGCTGGTCCGTGCGTGACATCGTCGACTTGCCGCCGATGGAGAACCCGCGCGGCGTGGTCGCCTGCAATCCGCCCTACGATGCGCGACTGGCCGCCGATCCGGCGCTGTATCGCGCGCTTGGCGATGCGTTGAAACGGGTGGCACCGCAGTGGCGCGCGGCGCTGCTGTGCGGTGACGCCGAGTTGGCCCATGCCACTGGGCTGCGCGCGAAGAAGCGCTACCAGCTGTTCAACGGCGCCATCGAATGCAGCCTGATCGCGGTGGATCCGATCGCTCCGTCGCAGCGCGAAGGCGGGGAGAAGCACGCCCTGCTGGAAGGCGCGTCCCCCAGGGGGATTTCCTCCGGGGCACAGATGGTGGCCAACCGCCTGCGCAAGAACCTCGACAGGCTGGCGCGCTGGCGCCAGCAGGAGCAGATCGCCTGCTTCCGCGCCTACGACGCCGACATCCCCGAATACGCCTGCGCGGTGGACGTGTACACCACCATCGACGGCGAGACCTGGCTGCACGTGCAGGAATACGCCGCGCCGGCGGACATTCCTGAGGCCACCACCCGCAAGCGCCTGAGCGACCTGCTGCTGGCGGTGCGCGAGGTGTTCGGCGTACCGCGCGAGCGGGTGGCGGTGAAGACCCGCAGCACCGGTAAAGGCGGCAGCAAGTATGGCCACTTCGATCACCGCGGGCAGTTCCTCACGGTGGAGGAGGGCGCGGCAAAGTTGCAGGTGAACCTGTTCGACTACCTCGACACCGGGCTGTTCCTCGACCACCGCCCGCTGCGCGCGCGGATGGCGCTGGAGGCGCGCGGCAAGCGCTTCCTCAACCTGTTCTGCTACACCGGCGTGGCCACCGTGCAGGCCGCGGTGCAGGGCGCTTTGCTGACCACCAGCGTGGACCTGTCGGCCACGTACCTGGAGTGGCTGGCCGACAACCTGCGCGGGAATGGCATCGGCGGCACCCGCCACCGCATCGCCCAGGCCGACGCCTTGAAGTGGCTGGAAGCCGACACCGGCGACTACGACGTGGTGTTCTGCGACCCGCCGACGTTCTCCAACTCCAAGCGCGCCGACGACTTCGACGTGCAGCGCGACCACGTGCGCCTGCTGCGCGCCGCGGTGGCGCGGCTGGCGCCGGGCGGGGTGCTGTACTTCAGCAACAACTTCCGCCGCTTCCGGCTTGACGAAGCCGCGCTGGCCGGATTCGCCAAAGTGGAGGACATCAGCGCCTCCACCATCCCGCCGGACTTCGCGCGCAACCCGCGCATCCACCGCGCTTGGCGGTTGCAGGCCACCCACATTTGACCGGATGCGGCGCGGGGGCGGCAGGCCGCCGTCCCCGCCTGCCGTCGCACCGGCCGGATCAGTCCAGCGCGGGCCGCGGCCGCACCCAGTTGCGCAGCACGAACAGCGCCAGCAGCAGGGCCCCGGCCGAGAACACCAGGTCACCGGGCATCCGCAGCCAGACCAGCATGTGGATGATCGGACGCACCATGAACTCGGCCGAGCGCGCGAACCAGTAGCCATGCTCCAGCGCGGCATTGAGCTGCAGCACCCCCATCGGCAGCAGGGTCAGCAGCGCCATCAGCGCCAGCCCGATGTTGAAGCACCAGAATGCCGCGCGCAGCAGGCCCTCCGGCCACGCCACCTGCGGGCGCAGGCCGCGCAGGCAGAACAGCATCAGGCCGATCCCCAGCATCCCGTACACGCCGAACAGGGCGGTATGCCCGTGCAGCGGGGTCAGGTTGAGGCCCTGCATGTAGTACAGCGCGATCGGGGTGTTGATCAGGAACCCGAACAGCCCGGCGCCGACCAGGTTCCAGAAGCTCACCGCGAGGAAGAACATGATCGGCCAGCGGTAGCGCGCCATCCACGGCGTGGCGCGGCTGTGGCTCCAGGTCTCGTGCGCTTCCAGCCCGATCAGAGCCAGCGGCACCACTTCCAGCGCCGAGAAGCTGGCGCCCAGCGCCACCGCGGCGGTGGTGGTGCCGGCGAAGTACAGGTGGTGGAACATGCCGAGCACGCCGCCTGTGAGGTACACGATGGTCGCGAACAGCACGTTGACCGTGGCCGAACTGCCGCGGATCAGCCCCAGCTTCACGAACAGGAAGCTGATGACCGCCACCGCGAACACCTCGAAGAAGCCCTCCACCCACAGGTGCACC
>CAYYAT010000135.1:0-5537 GCA_964469595.1 uncultured Thermomonas sp. | reverse complement strand
GGCCCAGGGCCGCAAGCTGATCAAGCTCAACATCGGCAACCCCGGCGCGTTCGGGTTCCGCGCGCCGGAGCACCTGCAGGCGGCGATCGCCGGGCGGATCGAACGCACCGACCCCTATACCCACCAGCAGGGCCTGCCCGAGGCGCGCGAGGCGATCGCCGCGTTCCACAAGGCACGCGGTACGCCCAATGCCAGCCCGGAACGGGTATTCGTGGGCAACGGCGTGTCCGAGCTGATCGACATCGCCCTGCGCGCGCTGCTGAACCCCGGCGAGGAAGTGCTGGTGCCCTCGCCGGATTACCCGCTGTGGAGCGCGGCCACCATCCTCAACGACGGCCGCCCGGTCTATTACAAGCTGGACCGCGACAACGGCTTTTTGCCCGATCCCGAGCAGATCGAATCGCTGGTGTCCTCGCGCACCCGCGCGATCGTGCTGATCAACCCGAACAATCCCACCGGCACCAGCTATCCGCGCGATCTGCTGGAGCGGATCGTGGAGATTGCGCGCCGCTACCGGCTGCTGCTGCTGGTGGACGAGATCTACGACGGCATCCTGTACGACGACGCCCGCTTCGAGCCGGTGGCGCCGCTGGCCGGCGACCTGCCCTGCCTGAGCTTCGGCGGGCTGTCGAAGGTGCACCGCGCCTGCGGCTGGCGCATCGGCTGGGCGGTGCTGTCCGGCGACGCCCTGGCCTGCGGCGATTTCCACCACGCGATGGACCTGCTGGGCGCGCTGCGCCTGTGCGCGAACGTGCCCGGGCAGTTCGCGATCGAGCAGGCGCTGCACGGCGCCGACACCATCGGCGAACTGGTCCGCCCCGGCGGCCGGCTGTACGAGACCCGGCGCGCGCTGATCGAGTCGTGCGCGGCCAGCGAGCACCTGGCGCTGGTCGCGCCGGCGGGCGCGCTGTACGGCTTCCCGCGGGTGGTGGGCGCGGCGGCGCGCGACTTCGACGACCATGCCTTCGCGCTGGAGATGCTGGAGCAGGAGGACGTGCTGATCGTGCCGGGCACCAGCTTCAACGTGCCCTACCGCGACCATTTCCGGGTCACCCTGCTGCCCGAGGCGCCGGTGCTGCGCGAGGTATTCGCGCGGATCGAGCGCGTGCTGGCGCGCCGCGCCGAGCAGGCCGAGCGCCCCAGCGCAGTCGCCTGAGCCCCGGCGGGCCACCCCGCCGGGACGGCCGCCGGCTCAGTGGCCGGCGCTTTCCGCCTTCACCGGCACCAGCCGCAGGTCCTGGAAGTCGAAGCTGAAATCGGTCAGCGGCGACACCGGCTCCATCCGCAGCTCGCGCACGCGGCCGTCCGGGTCCAGCGCGAAGTTCACGAACGCGTCCGCGTTCAGGCCGCGGTCGCGCCAGCGCACGATGAAGGTGTCGTGCTGCCAGTGCTGAAGATCGCCCAGCAGCTCGGCGGTCTTGCTGAACTGCATCTCCAGCCCGTTCTTGCCCTGGCGGATGATGACGTCGCCGTACCACGGGTCGCGGTAGGTGGCGGCGTACTTCGCCAGCGGCAGCGATGGCGTGCTGGCGGCGTCGCGCGCGGCGAGGTGCTTCTGCCAGTCCGCGTCGGCATTGCCCTGGGCCTTGGCCTGCGCCGCCGCGTAGCCGCGCAGCCAGTCGTGGCCGTCCTTGCCCAGCAGCATGTCCAGCGCTTCAAAGGTGATCGCGTTGAACGCGGCCCCGACCTCGGCGCTGGTCAGCACCACGATGCCGACGCGCGCGTCCGGCAGCAGGGTCAGCCGCGACACCTGTCCCGGCCAGCCGCCGGTATGCCAGACCAGGCGATGGCCAGCGTAATCGGACAGGAACCAGCCCTGCGCATAGCCGGAGAAATTGGGCACCGCCGGGGCCAGCTCGGGCACCACCGGCTTGCCGACCGGGATCGGGGTCAGCATCGTCCACATCTCGCGCTGGCGCGCCTCGGAGAACAGCCGCTTGCCGCCGCTGCCCGGAATCTCGCCGCCGGCCAGCTGCAGGTTCATCCACTTGGCCAGGTCGTGCACGCTGGAATAGATGCCGCCGGCGCCGGACACGTTGCGCCAGCTGGTCGGACTGGGAATCGGCCGCAGGTCCTTGAAGTCGTACAGCGCGTTGCCCACTGCGACGTTGTCGCCGGGCTTGAGGTCGTCGCTGTTGTAGCGGGTCTCGGTCATCCCCAGCGGCTGCCAGATGCGGGTCTGCAGGAACTGCTTGTAGGACATCCCGGAGGCCTGCTCGACCACCAGCTGCGCCACCCCGAACAGGATGTTGTCGTAGGCGTACTGCTCGCGGAAGCCGCCGGTCAGCGGCACGTCCTTCAGGCGCTCGGCCACCTCGCGGGTGGAATAGGTGGTGGTGGGCCAGTACAGCAGGTCGCCGGCGCCCAGGCTCAGGCCACTGCGGTGCGCCAGCAGGTCGCGGATGCGCATCTCGCGGGTGACGTACGGATCGCTCATGCGGAACCACGGCAGGTGGTCGATCACGCGGTCGGTGGTCTTCAGCTTGCCCTCGTCCTGCAGCATGTTCAGCGAGGCCGCGGTGAACGCCTTGGTGTTGGAGGCGATCGCGAACATGGTGTGGGCGTCCACCTTCGCCGGCTTGCCCAGCTCGCGCACGCCGTAGCCGCGCTCCATCACCACCTGGCCGTCCTTGACGATCGCCACCGCCACGCCCGGCACCTGGAACTGCTTCTGCACCGCTTCCACGAACGCATCGAAGCGCGCCAGCCGGGCCGCGTCCGGCAGCGCCGCGGTGGCGGGGGCGGTGGTCGCGGGGGCGGCGGCCGGCGCCTGCTGCGCGACTGCCGGCATCCCGGCGCTCAGGGTCAAGGCCAGGGCCACGGCCAACGGGGCGATGCGCATGTCGGGGGTTCCTTGCGAGGGGAAAGCCCGAGTATGCCGCGTCGCGGCCACGGCGCGACCGGCCATCGGTCACGCCCCCGCGGCGGGCGGTGGCCGCTGATAATGCGCGGATGCGAACCCCCGAGACCACCCGCGCCCTCTGGCAGATCCACTTCTGCGTCCTGCTGTGGGGCTTCACCGCCATCCTCGGGAAATTGATCACCCTGCCGGCGCTGCCGCTGGTGTGGTGGCGGATGCTGATCGTGGTGGCCGCGCTGGCGCTGCTGCCGCGGGTCTGGCGCGCCCTGCGCGCGATGCCGGCGCGCACGCGTTGGGCCTACGCCGGGATCGGCGCGCTGGTAGCGCTGCACTGGCTCACCTTCTACGGCGCGATCAAGCTGGCCAATGCCTCGGTGGCGGCCACCTGCATTGCGTTTGCCACCCCGATGACCGCGCTGGTGGAACCGGCCCTGACCCGCCAGCGGTTTCGCCCCGGCGACCTGCTGCTGGGGTTGGCCTCGCTACCGGGGATCTGGCTGGTGGTCGGCGGGGTGCCGTCCGGGATGCACGCCGGGATCGCGGCCGGGGTGGTATCAGCGCTGTTCGTGGCGCTGTTCTCCAGCCTCAACAAGCGCATGGTGGACGCCGGCGACGCGCTCACCGTGACCGCGCTGGAGCTCGGCGCCGGCGTGCTCACCCTGAGCCTGCTGGCGCCGCTGATGCCGCTGCTGGTGCCCGCCTTCGCCGGGCCGCTGCTGGTGCTGCCGGCCGGGCTGGACGTGCTGTGGCTGCTGGTGCTGGCGCTGGCCTGCACCCTGCTGCCGTTCGCCCTGTGCCTGGTGGCGCTGCGCCACCTGTCGGCGTTCACCGCGCAGCTGTCGATCAACCTCGAGCCGATCTACGCGATCCTGCTGGCGGCGCTGCTGTTCGGCGAGCAGCAGGAGCTCTCGCCGCGCTTCTACGGCGGCGTGGCCATCATCCTGGCGGTGGTGTTCGCGCAAGGCCTGCTGGCCGGGCGGCGGCGGCCCACGCATGCCGAGCAGGCGGCGATCAGCGAAGCCCACCACGTGGCCGACTGACCCAACCGCCGCGAGACATGGCAGGCTAGGCGCATGTACCTGGGGTATTACGGGCTCGACGAGCCACCATTCTCGATCACGCCCGACCCGCGCTTCGTGCACCTGAGCGAGCGCCACCGGGACGCGCTGGCGCACCTGCTGTTCGGCATCGACCAGGGCGGCGGCGGCGGCTTCGTGCAGCTCACCGGCGAAGTGGGGACCGGCAAGACCACCCTGAGCCGGCTGCTGCTGGAACAGCTGCCGGCGCATGCGCGGGTGGCGCTGGTGCTGAACCCGCGCCAGGCCCCGGTGGAGCTGCTGGAGACGATCTGCGAGGAGCTGCGCATCCCGATCGACGGCCGCCGCGGCAGCGCCAAGGCCCTGGTGGATGCGCTCAATGTCTACCTGCTGGACGCCTACGCGCAGGGCCTGCGGGTGGTGGTGCTGATCGACGAGGCGCAGAACCTGCCGGCCGACACCCTCGAGCAGGTGCGGCTGCTGACCAACCTGGAAACCGATACCCAGAAGCTGCTGCAGATCGTGCTGCTGGGCCAGCCCGAGCTGCGCACCCTGCTAGCACGCCCGGAGCTGCGCCAGCTGGCGCAACGGATCACCGCGCGCTACCACCTGCTGCCGCTGGACCCGTCCGAGACCGAGGCCTACCTGCGCCATCGCTGGCGGGTGGCCGGCGGCACCCGCTTCCCGTTCGATGCCGGCGCGGTGCGCCGCCTGTACCGGCGTTCCGGCGGGGTGCCGCGACTGCTGAACGTGATCGCCGAACGCGCGCTGCTGGCCGGCTACGCGCGCGATGCGCTCGCCATCGACCGCCGGCTGGTGGACGCCGCCGCCGACGAAGTGCTGCCGCCGCCGGCGCGCCCGCAGCGCCTGCGCACCGGCGTGGTCGTCGCCGGCGTGGCCGTGGTCGCGCTGGCCGCGCTGCTGCTGGCGCTGGCATGGCGACGCCCCGCGGCAGGCAGCGCCACCCGCCCCGCCGCGCCCCCTACCGCGACCACCGCCGCCACATTGGCCGCACCCACCACCGCCGCGCCCGCCACGGCGCGCATTCCACGGCTGGATGCCGGCGCGCTGGCGACGCGCCTACGCAGTGCCGACGCTAGCCCGGCGCCCGCCTGGCAGGCCCTGCTGCAGCAATGGGGGCTGCCGGCACGGGCGATCACGGTCGCCCCCGACGGCCCGTGCACGCCCGGCGGCGATCCCGCCGACCTGCACTGCGTGCAAGGCCGCGCGCGGCTGGACACCCTGATGGCGCTGGATCGCCCGCTGCTGCTGCACCTGCGCGACGGTGCCGCCGGGGTTTGGGCGGTGCTGCTGGGCGGGGATGCCCGCAACGTGCGCCTGCGCCTGGGCGCGGGCGTGTTCGACCTCGACCGCGGCCTGCTGCAGGCGCACTGGGACGGCGATTACGCCGGGCTGTGGCGCGGCCCGGCCGCGCTGGAACTGCCGCCGCGCCTGGGCACCCAGGGCGCCACGGTGGACTGGCTATGGCTGCGCCTGCTGCCCGAGGCCGCGCGCCCCGGCGCTGCCTACGACGCCCGCCTGCGCGCGGCGGTGCGCGACTTCCAGGCCGCGCACGGCCTGCCGGCGGACGGCGTGGCCGGCAGCCTGACCCTGATGGCCCTGGCCAATGGCCTGCCCGG
>CAYYAT010000134.1:0-5585 GCA_964469595.1 uncultured Thermomonas sp. | reverse complement strand
CGCCCACTTCCTCCTTGGCCTCGTCGCAGCCGGCGACGTCGGCGAAGGTCACCTTCACCTGGTCGTCGGACAGCAGCTTGGCGCGCGAACGGCCGAACGACATGGCGCCCTTGCCGCCACCGCCGCCCTGCATCTGCCGCATCATGAACAGCCAGAAGCCGATGATCAGCAGCACCGGCAGGAAGTTCAGCACCAGCGACCAGAACGAGATGCCGGACTCCGGCGGCGCCTGGTTGATCTCGACCTTGTGCTGGATGAGGTCGTTGATGAGGTCCTTGTCGCGCACCGGGGCGGTGGTGGTGCCCTTCTCGCCGTTGCTGCGGGTGAAGGTGATGGTGCGCTCGTTGCTGGCGATATCGACCTTGGTGATGCGGTCGTTCTCGACATCCTGCACGAACTGCGAGTACATCACCTCCTGGCTGCCGCCCAGCTTGGGCGAGAAACTCTGGAACACCACCATCAGCACGGCGGCCACCACCACCCAGAGCAGCAGGTTCTTCGCGAGATCGTTCATGGTGTCCTCTGGCCTTCCTTCCGCGTCACTTCATCTGCGCCAGCTTGCCGGTGGCCAGCGCGTACACCTCGGGCGAGCGCCTGCGCGACGCCGCCGGTTTGCGGATGGCCACCTTGGCATAGCGCCGCCGCAGCTCCCGCAGGTAATCGTCCGAACCCGTTCCCTGGAACAGCTTGATCAGGAACGTACCACCGGTGCGGAGCTGGCCGTCGGCGAACTCCATGGCCAGCTCGGCCAGGTGCATCGCGCGCGGCTGGTCCACCGCCTCCACCCCGCTTTTATTGGGGGCCATGTCGGACAACACAAGGTCCACCGCATCGCCGCCCAGCAGGGCCAGCAACTGCGATAGGACGGCATCGTCCCTGAAGTCACCGTGAAGGAACTCGACCCCGGCCAGCGCCGGCATCTCCAGGATGTCACTGGCGATCACCCGGCCGCGGCGGGCGCCGGGCGGCAGCGCCTGCTCCATGCGGTCCAGTTCCTGGCGCACCCACTGCGACCAGCCGCCGGGCGCGGCCCCCAGATCCACCACCACCATCCCGGGCCTGAGCAGGCGGTCGCGCTCGGCCAGCTCCTCCAGTTTGTAGGCGGCCCGCGAGCGCATGCCCTCGGCCTGCGCCTTTTTCACGAAGGGGTCGGAAAAGTGTTCCTTGAGCCAGCGCTGGCTGGATTTGCTGCGGGTCGCCATGGCCGCCGACGGCGCGGGGGGAAGTTGCCGCATGATACCCTGCACGCCCCTGATTATTCGCCCGCGTGCCGCATGCCGATCGCCCTGACCAATGCCCAGATCCGTTTCCTGCGCGGGCAGGCGCACGACCTGAAAGCGATGCTGCAGGTCGGCGGCAAGGGCATCAGCGAGGCGCTGGTGGCGGAGGTGTCGCAGGCGCTGGAGCACCACGAGCTGATCAAGGTAAAAGTGGCGGGCGCGGACCGCGACGCGCGCGACGCGATGATCGCCGACCTGGTCGCACGCACCGATGCGGCGCTGGTGCAGCGGATCGGGCATACCGCGGTGCTGTACCGGCCCTCCAAGGAGAAGCGGCAGATCGTGCTGCCGCGCGCCTGAGCCATGCAGCTGAACCTGGAACGCCCGGACTACACGTATTTCCTGCGCGGGGCCGACGGTACCGGCGCGCTGGTCAACGACCGCCGCCTGACGGTGAGTTTCGTGGTGGGGCCGGACGCACTGGTCGAGGCATGGCCGGTCCACGACGTGCGCCAGATGACCGCGGCCGACCTCGACGCCGTGCTGGCCCTGTCCCCGGAACTGGTGGTGCTAGGCACCGGCGCCACCCAGGTGTTCCCGCCGCCGGCGGTACTGGCCGCCTGCCTGCAGCGTGGGGTCGGGCTGGAAGTCATGAGCAACGCCGCGGCCGCGCGCACCTACTCGGTGCTGGCCGGCGAGGGTCGGCGGGTGGTGGCCGGCTTCGTGTTCGGCTGATCCGGCCCGATCCGGGCCACTCCGGCCATCCTGTCGCCCCAGCGCTTCCACCGCGCCGGCGCGTTCACCATCTTCAGGCCTGCGCGGCCGCGGGCGCAGCGGCCAGTCGCCCCAGCTCGCCCAGCATGTCCCACGACTTCAACCCGCGCCCACCCAGATGGTGCAGCAGCACCGCGCGCAGCGGCAGGCGCAGGCTGGCCAGGTCCTCCGCACCGGGCAGGACATCGGCCGCCAGTGCCAGCAGGGCGCGCCCGGTGGCGGTGTCGCGACGCTCGCCGGCGCGCTCGCTATGGAGCCGGCGCGGCCCATCCTCGGGATCGAGGCGGTAGCGCGCGGCAGGATCGATCTCCGCGCCGTCAGCCTCCAGCCCGAACGCCAGGCCCACGCCCAGCGCCTCCAGCAGGTCGCGCTCGAACCGGCGCAGCGTCCACGCCAGTCCCTCGCCCGCGCGCAGGCGTTCGCGCACCTGCGCATAGGCGGCATGCAGCTCCGGCTGCGGCAGGTGGCGCGGTGCCAGCCGCAGGCACAGTTCGTTGACGTAGAAGGCGGCCAGCGCCGCATCCCCGTGCAGCAGCGGCGCCGCATCCACCGCCTCCGCCGCCGACAGCTGGGCCAGCTCGCCCTTTTGCACGGCATCGAAACGGATCGCCTGCAGCGGCTGCAGCGCTGCACGCAGCAGGTGTCGCTTCGGCCCCTGCACCCCGCGCGCCACCAGTCCGAGGCGGCCATGATCGGCGCTCAGCACCTCGACCAGCAGGCTGGTTTCCCGCCACGGGCGGGCGTGCAGGACGAAGGCGGGCTCGGCGGCATAGCGCATGCCGGCATTGTAAGAGGGTCGGGCGGGCCGCAACGAGGCGCCGTGCGGCGCCCGCCGGGATCAGTCGTGATACCCCAGCGCGCGCAGCGCGGCCTCGTCGTCGCTCCAGCCCTCGCGCACGCGCACCCAGGTCTGCAGGAACACCTTGGCGCCGAACAGGCGTTCCATCTGCTCGCGCGCGCGGGTGCCGATGGCACGCAGGCGCTCGCCGCCCTTGCCGATCACGATCGCCTTCTGGCCCTCGCGCTCGACCCAGATCACGGCATCGATGCGGTACATCACCCCGGCCTGCGGCGAAGGCTCCTCCTCGAACTTCTCCACCTCCACGGTGGTGGCATAGGGCAGCTCGGCGCCGAGCTGGCGCATCAGCTGCTCGCGCACCAGCTCGCCGGCGAGGAAGCGCTGACTCTTGTCGGTGATCTCGTCCTCGGCGAACGCCGGCGCACCCTCCGGCAGCAGCGCCAGCAGGCTGGTGACCAGCGGCTCCAGCCCGCTGCGCTTGAGCGCGGACAGCGGGTGCACCGCGGCGAACGCGCGCCCGTCCGTCACCTTGGCGATGAACGGCAGCAGCGCGGTCTTGTCCTTGAGCTTGTCCACCTGGTTGACCACCAGCACCACCGGCAGGCCGGCGTCGCGCAGGGCCTCGAAGGCAAGGCCGTCCTCGTGGTCCCAGCGGCCGGCCTCGACCACCAGCAGCGCGGCGTCCACGCCTTCCAGCGCCCCGCGCGCGGCGCGGTTCATCATCCGGTTCATGGCCTTGCCGGAGCGCTTGCCCTGCTCGCCGTGGATGCCGGGGGTGTCCACCAGCTGCAATTGGCCGCCGGGGAAGGTGGCGATGCCCAGCAGGCGGTGGCGGGTGGTCTGCGGGCGGTTGGAGGTGATGCTGACCTTGGCCCCGACCAGGGCGTTGACCAGGGTGGATTTGCCGACGTTGGGGCGGCCGATCACGGCCACCGCGCCGCTGTGCTGGGGGATTGCGTTCATGCGTTCTCGATCTGGCTGAGTGCGGCTTCGGCCGCCTGCTGCTCCGCCGCGCGGCGCGAACCACCCTCGCCCTCGGTGCGCAGCGCGGGCACGGCCAGGGTGCAGCTGACCCGGAACACCCGGGCGTGGTCCTCGCCGCTCTCATGCAGCAGCGCGTAGGCCGGCAGCGGATGCTGGCGTGCCTGCAGCCATTCCTGCAGGCGGGTCTTGGCGTCCTTGCCGACCTTGTTCGGCGGCGGCAGGGCGGCGATCAGCGGCGCGAACCAGGGCAGCACCACCGCGCGGCAGGCCTCGAAGCCGGCGTCGAGGTAGATCGCCGCCACCAGCGCCTCCAGCGCGTCCGCGAGGATGGAGTCGCGGCGGTGGCCGCCGGTCTTCATCTCGCCCGGCCCGAGCAGCAGCCGCGGGCCGAGCTCCAGGCCGCGGGCGATGCCGGCCAGCGCGGACTCACGCACCAGCTCGGCGCGGGCGCGGGTCAGCGCGCCCTCGTCGGCCTTCGGCCAGTGCCGGTACAGCGCCTCGGCGATGAACTGGTTGACCAGCGCATCGCCCAGGAATTCGAGCCGCTCGTTGTTGGGGCTGCCCACGCTGCGGTGGGTCAACGCCTGCGCCAGCAGCTCCGGGGCCGCGAAGGCGTGCCCCGCGAACACCCGCGCCGGCTCAGTTGGCGCCTGCGCCACGCGGCAGCACCTGCTCGGCGTGGAACTTGGCGACCACGTCGAGGTTGGCCATCAGCGGCTCGCGCCGCTCGTAGTCCACGATCATCTTCAGGCCGCCGTCGGTCGAATCGAACTTCAGCGCGTCCATCTTCTTGACGTGGTCGGCGTAGCTCATCTCCAGCCGGCGCAGGTACATCTGCCGGATCTTGTCCTTGGGGGCATTAGCCAGCTCGCTGTCGTTGGCCAGCCCCTTCAGCGCCTGCTTCACCGAGTAGAACTCGATGTACATGGGCACGATGGTCATTGCGATGTAGGCGAAGAAGATCACCACGCACAGGGTGATCAGGAAGCCCAACATGGTCATACCGCGCTGCGACTGCTTCATCCCACTCTCCCCTCTTGGTTGAACCGCCTGATTGGTGGAACCGCCCGATTGCCCGATCAAGTGCCGGCCGACGGAACCGCCGCCGGCACGCCCCGCCATCCTCAGGGAATACGGTGCCCGATGCGGGAACCGTCCACCCAGTGGTCGGCGCTGGTATCGAAGTTCATCCATACCAGCATGGCCTTGCCGCGCAGGTTGGACTCCGGCAGGAACCCCCAGAACCGGCTGTCCTCGCTGTTGCCGCGGTTGTCGCCCATGACGAAATAATGCCCCGGCGGCACCGTCCAGTCACCTTCCGCGACGCTGAACTCGCGCTCCAGCACCTGGTGCGGGCGCCCGGGCAGGTCCTCGGTCAGCAGGGTGTCGCCGGTCTCGCCGATGCCCTGGCCGACGCCGGTGTACACCCCGTCCACCCGGTACGGCAGCACCCGGCCGTTGATGCTCACCTTGTGGTCGTGGTAGCCGATGGTGTCGCCGGGCAGGCCGATCACCCGCTTGATCCAGTCCTCGCGCGGGTGGTGCGGCGGGCGGAACACCACCACGTCGCCGCGCTGCGGCTCGCCGATGGCCAGGAACTTCTGGTTGGTGATCGGCCAGCGCAGGCCGTAGGCGAACTTGTTGACCAGGATGAAGTCGCCGATCAGCAGGGTAGGCATCATCGAACTGGACGGAATCCGGAACGGCTCGGCCACGAAGCTGCGCAACCCAAGCACCAGCGCCAGGATCGGAAAGAACGACTTGGCGTAATCGACCAGCAGCGGGTCCTTGGCCTCGTCCAGCGCGCC